>CAZEZQ010000553.1:0-4643 GCA_964516245.1 uncultured bacterium
CATCCGAGAGGAAACACAATCATGAAAAAAGCCATACAAACCATTCGCTTATTCTCACTGTTGTTCGCATTCTCTGCTCTTTTGGTTCTCTCTTCATACAGCCAAGAAAAATGGGTGGTATATGAAGGGAATGATGGACCCGGCGAAGGAAAACATATCGTACTGGTCACGGGTGATGACGAATACCGCTCAGAAGAATCCATGCCGCAGTTGGCAAAAATCTTATCGCAGCATCATGACTTTAAATGCACCGTTCTTTTTGCCATCGATCCAGAAACCGGAGCCATTAAACCGGATTACCAAAAAAACATCCCAGGTTTGCAGGCGTTGGAATCCGCTGACTTGATGATCATTTTCACACGGTTTCGCGACCTTCCCGATAACCAAATGAAGCACATTGTGAATTACCTCAAAACAAATAAACCCATCATTGGCATTCGCACTGCCACCCATGCTTTCCGGTTCCAAGAGCATCAAACCTATAAGCAATACAATTTTCGCAGTGAAGAATGGGAGGGCGGCTTTGGCCGGCAAGTATTAGGAGAAACCTGGATCAATCATTACGGCAAACATCAACAAGAAAGCACGCGAGGCCTTGTTGTAAAAGGTTTCGGCAACGAAATCATTGCGAATGGCTGCAACCATATTTGGGGTCCCTCTGATGTCTATGGCATCACCACTTTGCACGGCAACTGCAAACCAATCGTAATGGGACAGGTTCTCACCGGCATGGAGCCGGATGATCCCCCCAAACCGAATACACCAATCGTACCCGTAGCATGGACCAAAACCTACAAACACGATGAAAGCGGAAAGATTTCCAAAATCTTCACCACCACCATGGGCCATTCGGGCGATTTAAAAAACGAAGATTTTCGCCGTCTTCTGGTGAATGCCTGTTACTGGGGGTTGGAAATGGATGTTCCCGAACAAGCCAAGGTCGATATTGTTGGAACCTATGACCCCAACCCCATCGGTTTTGGAAAACACAAAGAGGGAGTAATGCCATCCGCTCATGCGATGAATTAACCAGTGTATTGTCACTCATGCAATGATGACAATGTATATTGTTTGCTGAACCTGTTAGGAGGGCGAGGCTCCCGCCGAGCCGGGCTCTTGTTTATGCAATTTTCAACACACATAATTTTATAATTTGATCTTAAGTAAATGACATTGGGTTAGGAGGGGTTAAAAGATTCACTTATGGCATCCATTCAACCCTCCCCTAACCTCTCCCGCCACGGCGCGCACACTCAATCTTGGGAGGAGAATTACTTCAATTCACTGACCTATTACGGTCTCTCAAAGGGGCTCAAAATGGCACATCTTGAGTCCCTTTTTTCCATTCCATAAATGAAGGTTATTTTTATAATCTTTAACCGTAATGAAATAGGCGGCTTTTCGGCCCGTCACTGGGGTTCATTTTTTGAATTTCTTTTGAAAAATTCTTAACAAAGATATTTGATATTTTGTAAAATCAATATCCATTGGGGAGGGCGAATCTCCTGATGAGCCGCAAGTGTGTGAAACCGGCTCGGCGGGAGCACGCCACGGCGCATTTGCAACCTCGCCCTCCCCATAAACTCATTAGCCATTGATTTAATTCAACTTGAAAATCTGAGAGATAATCTCTCACAATTTGCTTGCTAGAATCTATCCAAGAACTATTTACATTCTAACAATATCAACGAACCAATAGGAACTTACATTGCATAATCAATCCGTAGCAACCCTCAGCCAAGTCAACAAAACCTACCAACGTGGCAATGAACTGGTTCATGCCCTAGAGAATGTTTCATTTGACCTTTATCACGCTGAAATGGCGGCGCTTGTGGGCCCTTCGGGCTGTGGAAAATCAACCTGCATCAATCTACTAGCCGGTGTGGATGAACCAAATGATGGAAAAATCGTGGTTTGCGGCCAAGTTATATCCAAGTGCGATGAAAAGACCCGGCTTCATCATTTGCGGAATCATGTTGGGATCGTTTTTCAAGCCTTTCACTTGATGCCGTACCTCACTGTAGAAGAAAACATCGCCCTCCCCTTATCCATTTCCAACCAGCATAACCCCGAGCGTGTGCGCCAATTAATCGAGCGGGTCGGATTGGATCATCGCCGGAATCATTTCCCTGCGGAATTATCCGGTGGAGAACAACAGAGGACAGCCATCGCGCGGGCGTTGGTCCATCAACCCGCGATTGTTCTGGCCGATGAACCTACGGGAAATTTGGATCAACAAACCGGATTGAGAGTGTTAGAATTGCTCCGCGAATTGCGCCAGGAAGAAGGCGTAACCCTATTGATCGCCACTCATGACCTTAACCTGGCCAGCCATGCCGGCCGCATTATTTACATCAAAGACGGCCGATTGGAGTCGATAGATACACCATGATTGTAAAATCCTTTTTTCTCCGGCCGGTTCTAAAAAATCCTATTCGATTCTTTGTTACCTTATTCGGCGTGGCGATTGGGGTTGCATCTGTAATTTCCACCATTCTCGCGAGCCAGGCCGCAATCCGTTCTATGCACGAAGGGATTGAAGAAATCAGTGGAGAAACCCGCTTGATCGTCTCACAACCCGGCGGCTTGCAGGCCGCACTTCTCGGCAAGATGAGAAATATCAACCAATATGCCGCAATGACTCCTGTGATTGACGAAATTATCCTCATGCCGGCTCTTCAAGATACGGTGCGGGTGTTGGGCGTGGATTTGCTTATTGATCAATCGTTTCGCGATATTGATTGGGATCAAGTCTCTCAAAAACCCGATCAAAATAGCATCTTTCGCGCATTGAGAGAAAAAGGCATTTTTCTACCGAAATTGCTCTCTGAAAGGTTGAACCAATCGCAAGGGTCAACCTTACAACTTTCTATACGATCCAAGTTACAAGATTTTGAAGTATTGGGGGTGTTTGAACCGCCCCGCTTTTCCAGCACATGGGACCGGGTTCTTGTGATAGATATTGGGATAGCTCAAGAAGTTTTCGGGAAACCCAGCCGAATCGACCGCATTGAAATGTTTCCCCGAGAGGGCGTATCGATCTCGTTTCTGAAATCACAAATTCGAAAAACAGTTCCAGGTGAATACCAAATCACAACCCCAAATGAGCGCAAAGAACAAACCAGCCGCATGTTCAAAGCCTTGCAATTCAATCTAACCGCGCTATCCGGCATATCATTGATAGTTGGCGGCGTTTTGGTGGCCATCACTCTTTATACATCCGTGATTCAACGGCGATACATCATCTCATTGCTTCGCTCACTCGGAGCAAGCCGCAGCCAAATCCGTTCCGCCATTTTGATCGAAGCCCTGGCCATCGGTTTGTTTGGTGGATTGATTGGGATCGCATTGGGCTTTTATGGCGCTCAATTGTCACTCGCCAGTGTGCGTTCGACCGTAGCAGTAATCATTCAAGGCATCCCCTATTCAGAAATTGGGGGCAATGCTCTTCATATCATTCTAGGATTGTCGCTAGGCTTGCTCCTATCGGCTCTGGCCTCGCAAGGGGCTTTGAGAGAAGCAGCCGCCACTCCCCCTTTACAAGGCTTGCGTTCCGAAAAACCCATCCCCTTATCCCCCTTTCCCAGCGGCCATTGGGTTCTCGTCGCGTTCATTTGCCTTCTGCTTGCATGGGGGTTAACCTTATTGCCCCCATTATATGACCTGCCCTTTGCCGCCCTGGGGAGCAGCCTGCTCGTATTCGCAGCATTCGCCGTCATTTCTCTCCCTGTTTTAGACGCGATTGCCCGCTGGCTTCCCTCCCTGGGCATACGCCCCGGTGTGCATCTCTTGCATGTCGCCTTGGTCACTTTATACTCCAGCCGAAAACGGGCCGCCTGGGCGGCAAGCGCCATTTGCTTCGCCGCCGGGCTCGCCATTGCCATGACCTGCATGATTACATCCTTTCGTCAAACCGTGGTCGATTGGACCAATCAATCAATGCGATACGACTTATGGATTCAACCGGTCTCTTCTGAAACCGGTGTGCCGGTTGGACGGCTGGACCCCGCTATACTCAGTTTCCTCATGAATCAATTCGAAGACCGGCAAATTGATCCGTTCTATCAATCCACATGTTTTTATCAAGAACAGCAAATCACCCTCGGTGCGGCCGATTTTGGAGGCGCACGCAGCGAATTTGGAGGCATCCCATTTCGCAACGGAGAACCTTCTACCCAGGTTTTTCAACGGGCCGCCCGTACGAATGGTGTGATGGTAAATGAACCTTTTGCCAGAAAATTTGATGTCCAAGCAGGAGATAAGATTACACTGCAAGTGCACGGTCAAACAATTAAACGAACCATCGCCGGTGTGTTTTACGATTATTCCAACCACGAAGGTCTGGTGGTGATGAACGACGATGATTATTTGAAGCATTACCCCAATGATGGGCCTATGGGCATCAGCCTCTATCTTTATCCCAACCAATCTCTAACCCGAATCCGCAATCAGCTGCGCCAAGAACTAACCCAGCAATGGAATATCGACATCTTAAATCAAAGAGAGTTGCGCAATGAAATTTTGCGGGTCTTTAATCAAACCTTTGCTATAACCAAATCACTCCAGATTATCGCTTCTGTAGTAGCAGGATTAGCGGTCTTAACCGTCTTGTTCGCAATCGTTAACGAACGGCGGCGAGACCT
>CAZEZQ010000554.1:0-4641 GCA_964516245.1 uncultured bacterium
CATGGTTTTTTGATCTTCAATCACTTGATCCAAATTGTTTTTCAATGCATCCCAACCCTGATGCGCCGAAACCGCTTTCATATCCAAACTCGAAAGCAACTTGGCGAATTCTGGAACTGGCATGGCTCCCACACTGGTGATTTCCACCGCTTGATAACCGATTTCGCGCACTTTATTCATAGTTTTGCGGATATCTTCTTCGGTTTTCAATAGGTCGCGAATGGTATACAGAATGAGTCCAATTTGGGTTCCATTGGCTTTGGCTGATGCAGCCGCTTCGTGCAAACGGGTTTGAAACGCCATTCCCGCAGCCACACTGGCTGTGATGAAATTACGGCGATTGATGCTCATGATAGTTCTCCTCTTTCCTAATAAATCGATGCCGATTGGCTGAGAAGTATTCTACCAAAAAATTGAGAAAAAAGGAATGTTTCATTGCTTGCAGATAAATGTTTTTTTGAAGTATGGATCTAGCAAATAACAAAGTACAAATACGCAAGTACTTAAACCACACGAAGTTCTGGAGATTTGCCCAAAACAGCCAGTGCACGCTCCATTGCGGGAAGATTGATTTCATATTGAGGATCGAGTAGGCGATGTATTTCTTTTTCATCTACATTCAGTTGCCGGGCAAGTTCGGCTATCGATATACCGACATCTTTCATAGCCATATATAGTGCAACTTTCATTGCAGTCTGCATTGGAATGTTGACTGGATATTCTCCCTCTTTACGATCACTAGGTGTAGGGATATTTTCATTGCAACGAATACGGCTGGCCATGGCTTCTTCCAAACAATCAGCGGCTTCCGTTAAGCATTCCTCCAATGTATCACCCTGTGTAATCGCCTCGGGTAGGTCGCGGCTAGTTACAACAAAACCACCCTCTTTATTATCTGGAGTTAATAGGACAGGATAATTGAATTGGTACAAACCCATTTCTTCTTAAATATCCTCCTTGCTTAGGTTCAGTTGCTTTAGCATTGCATTCAAAGTACCAATTTTTAGATCCCCCTTTGGATTACGTACTATAGTTTTTCTTGAACCCAAATAGAGTGTACCATGACTTCCCTTACCACGTTCAGGAGCCCATTCAACATTAATATTATTTTGCTTTCCATATTTTTGAACACGTTTAATAAACTCACTACCTTTCATATCATAATTTATTCAATAACAATTATACTGTGATTATGAATTTTGTTTCGATTGCGTTCCAAAAATGGACGAAACGCTAATCGAATGCTTAGGGAAGGCCAGAGGTGTTATTGTATCCTGTTCTGAATACGTCTGGATTTCTTGAAATGACTCGCCGTTCGAAGAACGATATGTTTGAACAGAATTGCTTTGCAAGTCCACGATCCACAGCTCTTGAATGTGGCTTTTTGCATAAAGTGGAACTTTAATGTTCTGATCATAGGGAAGGGAAGTATCGGCCACTTCGATCACCAGCAGCGCATCTTCGGCACTGGGATGTTGGTTCTCATAATAATCCTGCCGGTAGTGAAATAACACGATATCTGGTTCAGGCTCATTGTATTCATCAAGTATTAATGGATCCTGCACACCAATAAGAGCTTGATTTGTGTTTATCAGTGAATTGAAAAGAGTGTTGAGACGTTTTACGCATGCCTTGTGCCGTATTCCAACAGGTGTCATGTCTACAATCTCCCCCTCGATGAGTTCCACCCGGTCGTCTTCGTGTAATATCCCTGTTTCCCCCATGCGGTGATATTGCTCCACTGTAAACTGCCTATGCTTGAGTAACGAAGTAACCATTATGCCACCTATAAATGGATTATTTGAAACAGGTTAGCCATCTGAAGTAATTCCCCTCCCAAGATTGGGAGGGGTTAGGGGAGGGTTGAATAGATACGATGAGCAAATCTTTTAACTCTCTCCTAACCTCCACGCCACGGCGCGCAGGCCCCATTTCATTGGGGAAAGAATAAAAAAAACTATTGAGATTTTTTAGAATTCACTTCATATAACTGACCTATTACATTAAAAGAATAGCATAGATAAAAGTATATTCACGGTGAATTCGTTAAAATTACATCTTTATACATACCCACCGGTGATTGAAGTAATGGTGGTTTGGTCCATGCATGAAAACGATAGGAGCGGCTCGGTTGAGGCCCCTCGCGAAATGGTGGCGCAATATTTGGCGCATTTTTGCGCCAAATCAGTTGAGATTGTGTATTCGAAGTGGTCTGCCCCAAATACTGTTGAGGCCCGCCATCCACTTGGACATATACATGAACGCTATCAATTTGTGGATTCTTGAAATTCCAGTGAATGATAAGGGTCGGATGTTTTGATTCGTTTTTTTCTGGATAACGCACCTCGATTCGTGGAGTGGCATTCATTACTTTCGCCACAGCATTTGCCAAAATGGCGGCTTTTCTCCGGTTGCCCAATCGGTTGAGATGGCTGGCATCATTAAAATCTTCTGGACGATGTTGAAATGAAGTTTGGAGATCGGCATATTCAATGTGGTTTTTATCGGCAAATGTTCTCATAAGCTGATTGTGTTCTTCAATAAGTGGGACATTTTTTTCAGGCAAGGTCTTGGTAGCCTGCCAGATCATACCCGCCAGTATGAGTTTAACACCCCTGGATTGGGTTAATGTGTGTATACTTTCAAGCGAATTTCTATAAGGCATAAGCGTATTCGTTGGTGGATGGTTTCCATACAGTTCCGATTGTTTGTAAGGGATTACGGTTTGGGTATCCAAATCGGCCATGCCCATGCCGGAGCGCATGGCTAGCCAGACAGCCAGTTTGCTGAAGCGCAGCCAACGCAGCCAAACCGGAGGGCCATTCATAGACAATGGCCGCCGGTAATGAGAATAATCCAATTGATAGGTGTTGCGCAAACGTGGGCCCATATCATTCATGCCGTGATGCAAAATGACTACATCCGGTTGAAAGTCACTGGCTCGAATGAGGTAATTGATACTTGATTCCACCACCGTCCAACCCGCACAGCCCCAATCCATAATCTCGATAGTGTTGCCGAATGAGGGACACAACTCCTCAGCCAAATGGGTTGGATAGGCCCTCATGGTGGTTGAGCCGCCCAGGCAAGCAATGCGTAAAGTATCTGGTGGCTTAACATACAGAAATGAATCACCTGCAATGGTGCATCCGGTTGCGCTCATCACCACATCAGCGGGCGCATATGCCAGGTAAGGATGCGGCTTGAATCGGGCGGGTTTTGTTGCGCTTCGCGCAATGGCTGCCTGCTGCACCTCAACTCGTTCAGCAATAATGCCATTTCCAATCCTCAAATACAGCCGAACCAAACCTTCCGCCAAGAGTAAAGCAAGAACTATCCCCAAAAGCGTGAGGAGGGTTTTTTGAGTGAGTGACCACACAACTTGACTCATTCGGCTTTAAACAATTTTCTTGGCATCCTTGAGCCAATCAGGATTGGTATTAATGCCAAGTCCTGGGCCAGTAGGGGCATTGACTTTACCGTTTTTCATTCGCAGGGGTGGGTCATACCAAGGCCCAACTTTGTCCAAATCGCCTTTGAATTCCTGATAAGGTCCCATGTTTGGGGTGCAGGAGGCAAAGTTGACGGCATCGACGAAACCGGTGCCGCCGCCGCTCATGTGCAAAACCACCGGCATATTGGCAATAGCTGCCATGTTGGCGACCTTGCGGGCGCGGATGAATCCACCGTAGTAGTGCAAATCGGGCTGCACGATGTTGACCGCCTGGTTGTCGATCATCCAACGGAATCGTCGCTGGCTGCTTTCCTGCTCACCACCGGCGACTGGGATGCTGAGAGCATCGGCAACCTGTTTGGTCTCTTCAAGATGATCGAAGGGGCATGGTTCTTCGAAAAAGCCTGCGTTGATGTCTTCGAGCAGACGGCCGATTTTGATGGCGTGCTCGGCATCGTAAGAACTATTCGAATCGGCGTAAATGGTGATGTCATCACCCAAAGTTTTTCGGGCCAGTGGGATTAAGGCTTCAGAGCGGCCGGGGATGGAATCTTTGTTGTTGCTCATGCGGCCGCCGACTTTGAATTTGACCGCTTTAACACCGTACTTTTCCACAAGTCCTTGTAGAATTTCGGCTTCTTCTTCGGGAGTCGTGTGCCGGTTGCCGCTGGCGGCGTAGAGACCAACCTCGCCGCGAACACGGCCACCGAAGAGTTCGCTGACATGGCGATTCTTCATTTTGCCCAGCAGGTCTAGAATGCTCATCTCCACCCAAGCCAGCGGGCACCACAGGGCTAGGCTTTGGTATTTGTAATTGCTTTTGTATTTGTAGATATCGACCACAAGCGCTTCCAAATCGCGGGCGTCTTTGCCGATAAAGAATGGGATAATGCGGTCTTCCAATATGGGGTAAAGATTGAAGGCGCGTGAGTTGGTAACGGCGAAACCAATGGCGCCGTCTTCTGATTCGGTTCTAACAAAGTGATCGCGGCCAAATCTATAAAGTCCGACGGATTTGATCTTGACCGGTTCAGTATAGTCGTCGAGATGTAGGATGGGTTGAGCCAAGGCCGTTTCGAGTTGTTCGACGGTTACATCTTTGCTGGATGCAGATGCAAATGAAGCGGCTGTGCCTCCACGTTTACAGTTTTTCCAACTGCCCTGATATGAGCCGCAGCCTTGGAATA
>CAZEZQ010000555.1:0-3543 GCA_964516245.1 uncultured bacterium
GAAACTATTCATGCAGCCCGATATCAGAATAATCCAATAGGCTAATCAGAATATCTACATCGCTGTCTAAATGAAAATCATCGCGCAATATTGAGCCAAACAGAGAAAGTTCTTCCACTTTCCATTTCTCACAGAAATCCTTAATTTTTTCTTGGTCGATGAAATGTGATTGAACCATTTGGAATTAACCTTAAATAAAAATGCGCCTGGATAGTATGGCATCCAGACGCATATAGTTTAATACAGATTTGACAAAATGCTATTTGTTCATGAATGGCGCATCAACTCGCTGCTGCCACGGCTGGTTGAGAGGCGGTTTCGTCATAGCCCAGGTTGGGGCGCAGCCATTTTTCCACCTCTTCTATGCTCATGCCTTTGCGGGCGGCGTAGTCTTCGACCTGGTCGCGGCCGATCTTGCCCACGCGGAAATAGCGTGATTCGGGATGGGCGAAATACAAGCCCGAAACTGCAGCCGCTGGGGTCATGGCGTAACTTTCGGTTAACCGAATGGTAGTGTTTTCTTCCGCATTGAGCAGATCCCAAAGCGGTCCTTTTTCGGTATGGTCTGGGCAGGCCGGGTAACCCGCCGCCGGGCGGATGCCGCGGTATTTTTCTTCGATCAAATCTTCCACGCTCAGGCCTTCATCTTTGCCGTAGCCCCAAATTTTGCGCACTTCTTTGTGCAGATATTCCGCCATGGCTTCGGCAAAGCGGTCGGATAAGGCCTGCAGCATGATGGCAGTGTAATCATCGCCACTCTTTTTGTACGACTCAGCATAACCCTCAATCTCGAAACCGGAGGTTACCGCAAACGCGCCCAGGTAGTCAATTCGGCCACTATCCTTGGGGGCGATGAAATCGGCCAGGCTGTAATAGGGTTGATCGTTGTCTTTCTCCAACTGTTGGCGCAGGAAATGGAAATTTTCCAGCACTTCGCTGCGCGATTCATCGGTGTAGAGTTCAACATCATCCCCCACACGGTTGGCGGGCCACAAACCGAAGGCGGCGCGGCAGCGCATCCGCTTGTTTTTAATGACCTCTTCCACCAGGCGTTGGGCGTCTTCATACAATTCTTTGGCTTGTTCACCATATTTGCTGCTTTCCAAAATTTTGGGGAACTTGCCGCGCAATTCCCAGGTCCAGAAAAACGGTGACCAATCGAAATGGCCGTAAATGGCATCCAAGGCGATGTCATCCCACACTTGCAATCCCACTTTTTCCGGTGTGGGAATATCGATGTTGTCCCAATCGGTTTGCAGGCCGCCAGAGCGGGCAATTTGCAAGTCAATCACTTCCCGTTGATCGCCACCCTGTTCATGGCGGCGGCGTTGGGTTTCGTGTTCTTTTTCCAACTTTTTGATGTAATCATCTTTCAATTTCGGATTGAGCAAACTGTTGCAGATTCCTGTCACTAACGAGGCGTCCAACACATGGCATGTCGGCCCGCTGTATTGTGGGGCGATTTTGATGGCGGTGTGCGCCTTGCTGGTGGTAGCACCGCCGATGAGCAATGGAACCTTCATGCCGCGTTTTTCCATTTCGTTGGCGTTGTTAACCATTTCATCCAGGGAGGGCGTAATCAGGCCGCTCATGCCGATGAAGTCGGCGTTGTTTTCTTCGGCGCATTTGAGAATGGTTTCACAATCCTGCATAACGCCAAGGTCGATCACTTCATAGTTGTTGCAGCTGAGCACCACCGAAACGATATTCTTGCCGATGTCGTGCACATCGCCTTTCACTGTGGCAATGACGAAGGTTCCGGCAGTATCTTTGCCGCCTTTTTCCTGCTTATCCTTTTCCATATAGGGAATAAGGTAAGCCACGGCTTTTTTCATCACGCGGGCGCTCTTCACCACCTGGGGCAGGAACATTTTGCCTTCGCCGAACAATTCCCCAACTATTTTCATGCCGTCCATGAGAGGCCCTTCGATGACTTCAAGCGGCTTGTCGAATTTTTGCCGAGCCTCTTCGGTGTCGTCTTCGACGTACGTGGTAATGCCTTTCACCAGGGCATGGGAGAGACGCTCTTCTACCGTGCCTTCACGCCATTTTTCAGTCTTGGCGTCTTTTTCTTTGCCTTGGTCTTTGACTTCTTCGGCATAATCAATCAGTTTTTCGGTGGCTTCTTCATGCCGGTTGAGCAATACATCTTCCACCATATCACGCAACTTGGGATCAATCTCATCATACACTTCGAGCATGCCAGCATTGACGATTCCCATATCCAAACCGGCTTTGATGGCGTGGTAAAGAAATACCGCATGCATCGCTTCGCGCACGACATTGTTGCCGCGGAAGGAGAAAGAAATGTTGCTGACCCCGCCGCTGGTGAGGCAGCCGGGGCACTCTTTTTTCACTTCTTTGACCGCTTCGATAAAGTCCACCGCATAGTTGTTGTGTTCTTCCATCCCCGTACCGACGGTGAGGATATTCAAATCGAAGATAATATCCTGCGGTTTGAATCCGGCTTTTTCGGTCAGCAGTTTGAAGGCGCGTTTGGCGATTTTGACTTTGTCTTCTTTGTTATCGGCCTGGCCGTTTTCATCGAAAGCCATCACGATGACGGCAGCGCCATAGCGGTTGATGAGTTCGGCTTGTTCTAAAAACTTCTCTTCGCCTTCTTTCAAACTGATCGAGTTCACCACGCATTTGCCCTGTGAACATTTCAATCCTTCTTCAATGACAGAAAATTTAGAACTATCAATCATAAGCGGCACGCGCGCAATGTCAGGTTCAGAAGCGATGAGATTCAAGAAATGGCGCATGCATTCTTCGCTATCCAACAGACCTTCGTCAAAGTTGACATCGATCATATTGGCGCCGTTTTCCACCTGCTGCTGCGCAATGCTCAAAGCCGATTCATAATCGCCTTCTTTGATGCGCTTTTTAAAGCCTGGAGAACCGGTGACGTTGGTTCGTTCACCCACCATCACAAAAGGATGGTCATCCGGATAAATGGTGAAGGGTTCCAATCCGCTGGTGCAGAGAGCCGGTTTGCTTTCTGGCACTTTGCGGGGCGCATAATCTTTTAATGCGTTTTCAATGGCGTTGATGTGATCGGGTGTGGTGCCGCAGCACCCACCCGCCATGTTGAGGTATCCTTCTTCGGCAAAGACTGTGAGTTGCTTGGCGGTGTGTTCTGGTGTCTCGTCGTATCCGGTCTCACTGAGCGGGTTGGGCAGGCCAGCATTGGGATAGCAATGCACGTAACAATCCGCCACGGCCGAAAGCGCCTTCACGAATGGACGCATCGCATCAGCGCCCAAAGCGCAGTTCACACCCACGCAGAAAGGCTTGGTGTGCATGATCGAATACCAAAACGCCTCAATAGTCTGGCCGGAAAGAGTACGGCCCGAAGCGTCGGTAATGGTTGCCGAAACAATCACTGGGATCCGGTCTTCGCGGTTGTCGGTGAATTTTTCAATCGCAAAAAGAGCCGCTTTCAAATTAAGGGTATCGAAAGTAGTCTCGGGCAGCAGAATATCGACACCGCCTTCGACCAATCCGGCGATTTGTTCATAATAAGCATCCACCAACTCTTCA
>CAZEZQ010000555.1:3553-4638 GCA_964516245.1 uncultured bacterium
TCACATCCGGCGAGATCGATGCGGTGCGGTTGGTGGGGCCGATCGCGCCCGCCACAAAACATTTGCGGCCGGGGTTGTCTTGCATAAACTCATCCGCGACCTTGCGCGCTAGTTTGGCCGATTCGAAATTTAATTCATGCACCAAATCTTCCATGTTATAATCGGCCATACCGATGCGGGTGGCGCTGAATGTGTTGGTTTCAATAATATCAGACCCGCCCTCGAGAAAGGCCCGGTGAATTTCTTCGATCACTTCCGGCTTGGTGAGGCTCAGCAGGTCGTTGTTGCCTTTGATGTCGCTGGGATGGTCTTTGAAACGATCGCCGCGATAATCACCGTCTTCCAACTTATAACGCTGGATCATGGTTCCCATCGCGCCATCAAGAAACACGATGCGCTTTTCAAATAGTTCCTGCAGTTCTTTCCCTTTGGCAGACAGAGGCTTTGTGTGATTTGAACTCATAAGGATAAACCTTTTCCTTTATCTGGATTTGCTGAATTGTTAATTTCGGGTTTAAGTAAATGATAATATGATACTTGAAATTAGGCAATAGTTGTTTGATGCATATATCTGCATATAAGCATATAACAATTTGTTCGAAAAATCAATACTTGATTTCAAATAAGTGTGTTACAATACTCTTGTAACTCAATTTAAGGAATAATTTGAATTATGCAGGACGGCCAAAACCGGGGACCGTTTTTACTCAGAAGTCCTTGTGTCGTAGATGTTGAAACAGATGCGGGATTATTATCCCTTATGATGGATAAAGAATATCCTAACTATTTATTCGTATCTATTGATGGGGAACTGCGGAAATGCGTAGAACTCAGCAAGAAGCCTCCTTATCCTATTGAGAATGATGAAGATGTGATAGATTTTCTACATTCGCTCGAACATTCGTCCATCGTTCAAACCATCATCGAACAAGAAACCGAACTTGATGAAGGGTGGGAGGAGTTGTAAATTTATTTTTTAGATTCTAACGCGCAAATCGTGAAAATTTGTCTCTCAGATTTTTAAGACATGCCGGCAAAAAGTCTAATTTGGAGCGCAGGCGTCCCCGCCTGCATCAACATATAGT
>CAZEZQ010000556.1:0-4634 GCA_964516245.1 uncultured bacterium
AACTCTTGGCTCTAGGCACACCCGATGATAAAAAAGAACACTGTAAAAAAAATCATCAACGGCGTCGCGCAGGATGGCGGCTACATCATAGACGCCGGGGCCATCATGCAGCATGATTCATTGCCCGAAAATGTCCAAGCCATGACCGAAGCCGCCCATGAATATGGAGTATACTAAGGGGAAAAAACCCAAATAAAGAAAGGCGCTTCTTCTAATGACCGATTTCATAAACCCAACAACCAAAGCCCCCGGCGTTTGTATCCCTTGGGATGAGCGCGTGAAAGAATACGAACACATTCTAGGCGATCCCGAAGTGGTCAAACAACAATGGGAAGAATTGGATCTATACGCCTATTTATATATCTGGTTTGTATTCACCATGTTCTAATTTGTTCTCCCTCTCCCTCAGAGGGAAAGCCTGGGGGAGGGGAGGTTCTTAATGAACTATTGAACAATAATGAAGGAGGGCGAGGCTCCCACCGAGCCGCAGCCTCTTGATTTCGAACCGCAATTAGGAGAATCACATCATGAACGATCGAACACCATTGGCCCAGGCGCTCACCGAACTCAACGAACAGCAAGCAAAATCGCTTGTCAAACAATTGATCGAAGAAGGCACATCAGCCAACGAAATTCTTCTACAATGCCAAACCGGCATGTCTGAAATGGGCAAGCGGTTTGAAGAGGGCGATTGTTTTATTCCCGAACTCATCATCGCCGGCAAGATTATGGAAGAAATATCAAACGAACTTGAACCGTTGTTACTTCAAGATTCTCTACATAAAAACACCAAAGGAACAGTGGTGCTGGGAACCGTTCAGCACGATTTTCATAACATCGGCAAAGACATCGTCGCCATGATTCTTCGCGGCTCTGGCTTCGAAGTGATTGATTTGGGGGTGGATGTCTCCCCCCAATCCTTTGTCGGGGCCATCGAAAAACACCATGCCCATGTCGTGGGCCTCAGTTTATTACTCACGACCGGCTATCCCATCGTAAAATCCATTGTCGAAGCCATCAGCAAAGCAGGCCTGCGTGAACGGGTGTCTATCATGGTTGGTGGGGCCGCTTCCACCCAGTTGCTGGCCGAAAAAACCGGCTGCGATTTTTACGGCAAAACCGCCCGCGACGCCGTCATTCACTCTGAATCGTTTTGCAGCGCATAGAAATGAAATAAAGGGAGTATAGATACAATGTCATTAACTTCTTATCAAATTTAGACATTAATAGGGAGGGCGAATCTCCTGATGAGCCGGTTCCTCCCACTACTTTTGATTCTCCCCCCAAGGCTCGGCAGGAGCCTCGCCCTCCCAATTCTCGCCCTTTTGATACCTTCGATTCATTAGGTATAGATTCCCGGGAGGGCGAATCTCCTGATGAGCCGGTTCCTCCCATTACCTTTGATTCTCCAGCCAAGGCTCGGCAGGAGCCTCGCCCTCCCGTGCCTCGCCCTCCCGTTTAAGTTAATGACATAAAGTATGGATATCCCCCCACTATTATTCTGCCGCCCATTTCACCGCATTCTCTACCAACATTTGAAAATGCTTGTTAAGAAATGCCTTCTTGTCGTGCCCCAATTGAATCACCGCCACCCGCGCTTTTGGGTGTGGACTGACCCAGGCCACATTGGGGGAACCGGTGGGATGACCGTTTTTCAAAAGCACATGAATATCATCCTGGTAATACAACTTGCCGTAGGTTTCATCAACAATCTCAAAATCATCCAGCCCTTTGGTAATGGGGTGATTTTCATCCGCCACTTCAATTTTCATCTCCACATCATGTTTGTAGGTGGAAGAGGGAAAATGCTTTCCTCCGATGGTTTCCCCCTCTTTGTTCAAAACATACTTGCCGCCTGCAACATCCAAATAATCACTCCATTCCACATAAGACGCCAAAGCATGGTGCATTACCACCAACCCTTTGCCCGAATTTAAGTAATCCAAAAATCCTTCTTTTTGTTCTGGATTAATTTTTTGCCACATGTCATACAACACCACCACATCCGCCTGCTCAGCGGTCCCATCTACAAAAGCTTCATTGGCCTTGGGCTGTACCAGATTTTTGTATTCTACGTTCTCCATGCCATCAAACACACTAAAAAATTCCTTATTATCAAATTCATGTCCACCGGTAAACACCAATACCTGAATCTTGTCTCCCGCCCAAGCCGGAGACAAACTCATCCCAAAAACAATCAAACCAAGTAACCAATTCCACTGTCTCATCACTGTCTCTCCTTTTTATTTCTAGTAGCCTTTATTTTACCAACAGAATAGCAGGTAAGGCGAGGTTCCTGCCGAACTATGGACGCAAAAACAACAGAATGGATAAAGTTACAAAATCCCTCAAGTCCGGCAATCTCCAAAAAACCAATTTTGAGAGACTTATCTCCTTTCGTAATTTGCAGGGAATGTTACAATTCAACCAACAACCGAAAAGGAGTAGAGCCGTATGGGCATACGCAAAGCGCGCGTGGATGATGTTCGCCGCATCAAACAGTTGATCGAAACCCACATGCACGAAGGGTTTATGCTGCCTCGTCCGTTAAGCGAATTGTACGAAAATATACGCGATTTCTTTGTGTATGATGTGGATGGCGAAGTTCACGGCGCAGCGGCTCTGCACATCGTTTGGGAAGACTTGGCCGAGATCAAATCGCTGGTGGTCGACCATTACGGCCGCGGCAAGGGCTGGGGCCGCGAGTTGGTCAACGCTTGCCTCGAAGAAGCGCGCGAACATAATATCGATCGCGTATTTGCTCTGACTCAAGCGCCGGGCTTCTTCAACAAATTAGGCTTTTTCGAAGTAGACCGCGCCCATCTGCCACACAAGGTATGGGCCGAATGCATCAAGTGCCATAAGTTTCCCGAATGCGACGAAATCGCCGTGGGGATCAATGTTTTAGGAGAAACGGGCGGATTCGTGCCCAAAGAAGAACTTCACGCCGCTTCGGCATCATCAAGCAAATCGTAAAGGAGACCTCCATGATTCTGGGAAAAGTTGTCGGTTCGGTTGTATCCACCCAAAAAGACAGTAAATTGGCCGGACTCAAGCTGCTGATGGTGCAACACATGGATATCAATATGGAACTTACCAAAAACATCACCGTGGTGGCCGATGCGGTGGGCGCGGGCCGCGACGAGGTGGTAATCTGCGCATCGGGTTCTTCCGCCCGCATGACTGAATATACCGAAGGCCTGCCGGTCGATTCGGTGATTATGGCCATCGTCGATTCCATCGATGTCGATGGCAGGATCGTTTACAACAAATCTCCCGAAGCCGCCACCGCTCCCGCATAGAGGCAAACGCTCATGAATCTCGCCAAAGTAATCGGTTCGCTATGGGCCACCCAAAAAACTCCCAGTTTGCAGGGAATGAGTTTATTGGTTGTGCAGCCATTAGACCAGTTTCGCCAACCCATGGGCAAACCCATTATCGCCGTCGATCCCGACAACCAATGCGGACGGGGCGAAACCGTGTATTATGTAGAAAGCGGCGACGCCGCGGTAATCAAAGAAGGCCACTCGATGCCCTCCGACGCCACCATCGTGGGGATCGTCGATAGCCTGTCAACAGATGGAGCAAAAGCATGAAGTTGGGACGCGTGGTTGGGAATGTTGTATCCACATTAAAACACGACGCCTACCAGGCGCGCACATTGCTCTTGGTCGAGCCGGTCACTCCAGACGGAACATCTGAAGGACCGGCCAAAATCTGCATCGATTATGTCGGCGCGGGTGTAGGCGAACTGGTGATCATGGGCGGCGCGCCCGGCGTGGCCAAAAGCGTATTCGAACTAAAGGTCGCCCCGATCAAAGATCTGGTGATGGGCATCATCGACGAGGTCGAATACAACGGTGATGTGACCCTACGAGCATCAGATAGCGGGCCATCGAAGAGTAAGTAAGCTTTCCTACCTTTATTTGTCTGAATCAGGATAGGTCAGGAGGGAAGGATAACCAGGATAACGGCAACTGCATTTTATTTCTTTCCATCATGATTCAGACAATTATTCACTTCTTCAAAAAATGATACACCCTTATAAACCAAGGCTTATTGTAGATCAGGGCATTTTCAATTGCGCCTGAGAGCGAGTTTGGATTAAGGGGGCGGTTGAGTATGAAGCGGATGCGGTGTTTGCGCAGCTGTTTTCGTTCTTGCTTGGCACATTGGTCGGCGATTACCACAATTTGCGAGGGTTTTACAATATCTTTGAGGAGCCAAGTGGCATAATTCAGATCTTGACTGTCTTCGGTTTGCCCAATCAGGCAGAGATCGTATTTCTCATGGTCCGCATGATCCCACATCTCCAAATCATTGTTAGAGTAAATGATCTCCCAAGAGCCTTCTGCATAATGCTTTTCCATAAATCGTTTTTCACCCTGGGTTAATCCCATGGCCAAGATGCGAACCACAGAATTGGTTTTCCCCCGTTCGATCATGATCCTCACCTCTTCACCCCGAATCGGATGTTGAATTCAGGCGAGTTGAAGAGAAAACAACATTCAGCTCGTCTATCTTTATTGTATCGCATGTTTCTAAATTGAATTGTATTAAATTGTGAAAGATTACCTAGTAATGACGATCCGGCAAAAAGTAAAATCCAGCATTTTGATGTACCACATCTTGGA
>CAZEZQ010000557.1:0-4632 GCA_964516245.1 uncultured bacterium
GTATCCGACCGCGGCCGGGGCGGCTGATATACCCCTTCGCTTCGAGCTTCCCCAAGACATAGGACACCGACCGGGGGGATTGATACCTCAGTTCTTTCATGAGCTCCCTGACCAGCGGAGCCCGTCCCTTATGAAGAATCGAGTTCCGGATCGCCCGAAAGGCCTCAAGTTCTTTATCTGTAAGAAGTTCAGTAGTCATCTTGCCCTTAGTTTATTACACTTTATAAATGATTGTCAAGCAAAAAACGGGCTTCTGATTCCTCCACGATCCCCGGTCGTAGCTTTCTAACGAATATCGTGGATTATGTAGGAAGTCCCCAAGTGTGACTGAAACGACGCATAGCCAAAAAAGCTATGCAAATGATGCATGAACGCATGCGATCCCTGTTTACCCCAGGAGTTGTCTATCTGACCCTGAATAATTTCATAAAACTTAATCCTGTCATTCCGTGGTAGAGCCATGATGTTTGCTATCGTAGGTGAACCAGTCGAATTGACACGGAGGAACTTTACAATATTCAGTTGCATCTCTGATTGTGCTTGTGCGAAATTCGGCCAGACATGGCGGAATTCCGAGGGCCATGAAGACTCACCGATGTCTTCCTTTACATGAGGCCCTGGTTCGCATTGTACATCACATACGATATTTGCAGCTCTTAAGTCCGCAGTAAGCTGGTGATCAGCAGTCGCGTTCTGAATGGTTTGTCCAGCGGTTGGATCGAGACAGAAGACCTCGAACTTGAACTCATGACCACCGTATCGTCTGTGAATTCGCCAACAATCAATATTCTGTTGGTTCGACTGAACGACTTGGTCTACCACGATATCCAATATCGCGAGATCTACATGTGCTTGGGAACGCGGTCGACCTTTTTCATCCACAATTATCTTGACCTGGTACCACATTAATTCTCCTTTCACTTGAACAGATCAACAGCAAGGCGACCGAATCTCAAGATTACTGCATACCGCTGGTTGCTCTATACAAATATCTCAATAATCCTTCAAAAGGATGGCTTTCCCGGCCCCTATAAAACTCTGCAATGCGAATCGCATAGGTCGACTTGCCTACTCCCCCGAATATGCTCTCGAGTGCCTTACTGGTCTTGTCAGAATGTTCGGCTTTGAGCTTTTTGACCTTGGCTGACAAGGACGCTCTCAGTTCAGGTTTTCGTTCGTCCGGGATTTCGGGATTCTGCTCAAGTTCGTACTCATACAACATTTCAATCAAATCACTATCCGGAATGAGGTCTTCGATTTCACCGCGCGAGCTCACAAGGATGTGTTTATCTTTGAGTGTCTTCCTGGCCGTTTCACCGTCTGAATAGTCAACACCGTACATTTCGCACGTCTTGCGGAAGTGAGTCGAGCCCGTGAAGTCCTTGTCAAGAACGGCCGTAAATCGAATATCAAACGCGTTGAGGATGGTAATGAAGTTTAACAGATTCTCTTTGCCGTTCAACCGGATGACGGCGATGTTCGCTTTGTCAAAATCACAATAGGCGTCCTCGGGTTTGTCGGGATTTAACAGGGTCAACTCACCGAGTGCGGAGAATATGTGCTTCTCAGTATCTCCTTCTACCAGGATTACCCCGTCGCTCATGAACATCTCGGCATTCTCGGCATTAACCATCCTACGGTAATGCAAATCACTGAGAGAATGGTCATGGGGTTGGTGAACGGATGTCTTTCCGCCGCCTTTTCCAAGGCGAATTATCTCTTGCGGGCTAAACGTTGCCGCCAAAGCCGGAGCATGCGTACTTGCAATAACTTGATTCTTGAGATCGTCGGTTATTTTTCGAAGAAGTCTGCCCAAGTAACGAATACCATGAGGATGGACAAATACTTCCGGTTCTTCGATTAAGAAGAGGCGATTGCGGCCAGCCTTGTGATTAAGAGCAAGCTCGAATATCCCTATGATGACGGCGCTCTGAGTGCCTGTTCCCATGTTTTGGATATTGATCTTCCTGCCGTGTTCAGTTACAAATACTTCTAGATTACGAAGTAACTCCGTGGGGTCGCCTTCCTTGGTCAGTTGAAAGTCTATGTCATCAACATATGATACTACGCGAGCGCCTTCGACAACCTGTTTTTTCTCGTTGGCAAAGACGCTTTGAATGTCAGTGTTGACTGCTTCCAAGTGCTTCTTTAGAGTGTCGAATGATGGCGAATCCCGGAGCACTTCCTTCATCAACTGGCCGTAGACGGTCCATTGGGATGCGCTAAGTTCCTTGCCAGCATCGCGAATTGCCGGTACCAGGAGCATCTTGCACAATACGCGTCGAATTTCTTCAACCTTGCGGTGAACCTTGAATCCCCACAGCGTGATTTCAAAGGGCTTTTCCTGTTGTTCTTCAGTGTCCTCGCCGTCTTCATTTTCAAAAGCGCCTTGGCCGTCTTCGAGACTGCGTTCAAAACTCAATATGATGCTGATATCGTCATTTGGCTTCTTGCCAAGTGCCCCTTGTTGCTGTTTTGTTATATTCGGCAAGGAGAAGAGCGTTTTCTTGCTTTCGTCATTGAATCCACCCAGTTCTAACGTAAGTCGAATAGGCTTGCTCGGATCGTTAAAATCATCCTCTGATGGTTTAATCCACAAAGGGTTCTTGGCTCCGATGAGGATATTTAGCGCAGAGAATACGTTTGACTTCCCGCTATTATTCTTTCCAACTAACAGAGAATGTCGCGTATGAAAGAGCAGGGCTTTATCCTCTGGTCCGAAACTACGGTAGTTATTGAGTATTAGTTTGACGATGCGCATAGGCTAAACATCCGGATATACTCTCTTGAAATCCTCAAGCAACTCTCGAAAGCCCTCTTCCTCCGGTCCGTACTTCTCATCCGCGCCTTGGTCAGCTGTTACGATTGCGTACGGTCCCGTCGTCCCTAGCTCAAGCAGCCCTTCATATTTTCTATATTCGCCGGTCTTAGGGGACTTTGCCCTGAAAAAATGTCTCATTGGATTTCACTCCCTTCGTTTTGATGACTCTTCGACTATCGCAATTTCTTCCTTGGTCAAACCGTATAATTCATAAACCAACTGGTCAATTTTGCGCTCCAGTGTATTGACCTGAACCCGCTTTTTCGGGTCGTCTAAGTAGCTATTGTTAGCTGTAATAGTATGGATTTGGTCAACAAGTACGGTGAACCGCTTCTGGGCAGATGGGACGATCTCCGGTATTGGTGTTTCAGAGAGTGGCTTCTGATACAACTCCAAGGTATCGCCTTTTCTTTTTCCCTTGTGATAAAGCCATAGATAGTAGAGTCGAGAATTCAGCAATGCAAGTAAGTATTTTAAGTCGAATTGATTGGCTTTCCCGGTGATGTAGTAGACGTCTCTAGATGCGTACCAAGGTTCTTCCGAATAGGCAAAGTTACAGCCACGTGTGCGGTATGGTGTGATTATCTTCGGTCCCTCGAAATTCAGTTTTAGGCGAGGTGTATTCAGCACCCACCAATTGCCACGCTTGAATGCTCCGCGGAGATTAGCTCCTTTTCTATTCATCAATATCCTCTTATTCTGGTTCACATAGTCCCATATGCCTTTAAGACTCTCAATTGGTACAGACATCTTTTCGTGTAAGTACAGAATCGACTTGTTTGACACTCGCTTGTGAAAATACCTGTGAATATCGGAATTCTTGAAAAATGGCTTGAAGTATTTCCGTTCCTCGGGACTGCGGATTATCCCATCAATCCTTTCATTGTCTATAATATAGACAGCATCAGCACTAGATTCGAGCCCAATAAGTGGATTAGCAACATTCTTGAGTGTCACACCATCTGACTTTGCTGCTACTTTTCCGAGAATCACCTGAGTGTCATCTCCGGCGGCTTCAGCAGATCCATATAGTCGTATATAGTGTTCTGGGCCTTCGAACAGATACTGCTGTTTTACATTGCAGTACATTGCATCAGGAAAAGTCTCCGAAAATATGCTACTGAGAATGTCCTCATCTGCTACCCCACTCGTATTAACAATGCAATTGTGGGACACGGCCTCTTGATCATAATCCTTAGTGAAAATGGAGATCATGTTGTGCTGACCTTGCGCAGATTCGAAAATGCGCAGCTCATTGAAATTGTATAAATTACGGAGTATAGCTCTATTCTTGAGATCGTCTCTTAGCTTTCTGCCTCCCAGTGCCGTCACAAAGTAGTTAGTTGTTATAAATGCACAATTACACCCAGGTCTTCCCAGTTCAAGAGCAAGATGTACAAAGAAATAAAAGTAGTCCATCCTCCCTAAATAGAATTGCTTTAGATTGCCCCTTTGTACCTTTACGAAAAGCTCTTTATTCTTCCTTTCTCCAGCATATGGCGGATTGGTTATCACAACATCAAATCCCGATTGTTCTCGGAATACATCTGAAAAGTTGAGTTTCCAGAGAAAAAATGGTCGGGTGTTTGTCTGTTGGAACCGGCTGACTTCCTCAAGTTTCTCTGATTTGCCCTGCTGTTTAAGTGTTGCTTCGATGAGGTCCCAGGTAAGAGAGTCGATCTCCTTCTTCAACTGGTCCTTTTGGCGTTTGTTGTAGGCGGAAAAGAAATTCTCATGTAATTCGAGTAGCTTATCGGCCTTTGACTGAGCTTCCGTTTTGCCGAAGATGTCGAATGGGTCCTGGCCGTTGG
>CAZEZQ010000558.1:0-4632 GCA_964516245.1 uncultured bacterium
ACGCCCACCAAGGCGCGTCTATGGCCTGCGCTCCAAAAAAGACTTTTTGCCGAATTGCCATAAAAGAACAGTTAGTCTTGAAATTGTATCCCCAATGCATCTATTACTTGAGACATAAATTGATCCATGTTCTTGAGAACGGAAATTTGTTCATGCAGCGTATTGAGGTGGGTATTGATGTGATCTTGCAATTCACTTTTTTTCTGGTCACCCACTACTGTTTGTACTTTTGGAACATCCATCCCTCTTTTTTCCATAGCGGGAACCAATTGGGCGAATGATTTTTTGAAATTTTGCACTTTATTTTCATCGATTTCCAAATTGGAATTTTCGTACATTCTTTTTATTTCAATAAAGATTAATTTTAATAAAGTATATTCAATCTCATACAATTCTTTTTGAGAACGAAATAATTTTGTAAGGTTCAATAGATATTTGGTTAGGCAAGGACGCACTTTAACCGAACTATAAACTTCCATCTTTAAGATATCTTGAAATTCTCTTTTGCTTTCTTTGCCATGCATTTCCGCTTGGCGCAAGATTTCTTCTTGGTTTCTCAACCGGTCTGAAAACCGGCTCCGCTCTTCAAGCCCGAAGTTTTGAGCCCGGTTGGTAAACATGAAATGATTCAGGCGGCGTGAAAATGTGGCTGAATGAAGGCTGTCTTGATAGCTGTCATCATTATTGAAGGTACAATAAGATTGAATCAAATCGGAGGGATTTTTATATATAGCACTCAAATTTGAAATGATTTCTTTATTTTCGAGCAATGGTTTAAATACGGTGACAACATCTTCGAAATATTTATCTGCATGTTTGTAATTTTGAACGATTTCTCGAATGCTCTCATAGGATTGTTTATCCAAAATATCTTGAACCAAGTCTTGTCGAACTTGTTGAGCAAGTAATTTAATCCACGACATACAAAAAGGACGCCTTCCAGAAATTGTATCGAATCAATATAGGTATTAGCATATTACTACTTGTGTTATACTTTGAAATCAAGTACTACAGTCGACAAACATTCAAGTTATCGAATCAAGAAATTGATCCCAAGTATTTTTTATTAATAAATATTAAATGTATATTAAGTGCTTTTAGCATATTATAGATGCAATTCACAAAAATGTCCGTAAGAACTGAAGTTACTTAGCCCTTGCGAAATCGGGGAAAACCTAGTTTAATATGCTCTTGCATTTCCTGGATAAAATTATAAATAATTCTGGGTTTTACGATGCAACTTCCTGCTCCGTTACGAGGTTAACAGAGCCAAAAGTCCAAAGGAGGTACATTGATGAATCAAGCTTTGTACGAAATGTTATACATCGTTGACTCTTCTCTCGGTGGTTCAGAAGTTGAGCGGTATCAAAAAGAGATTCGTGAATTGATCACTCAATCCGGTGGTGAAATTCGAAAAGAAGGGAATTGGGGCAACCGCAAACTCGCTTATGAAATTAGGAAGAAAACCGAAGGCGCCTATACAAACATCGAATTTTATTCCAATTCAGATGTGCCCAAGCAAATTCAACAATATGTAAATACACATGTAGCGGTTCTTCGCCATTTGGTAATAAAAGTTCCGAAAGCAAAATTGCTTCAAGAAAAACAGGATGCGGAAAAAGAACGTAAGAAACTCGAAGAAGCCCGCAAAGAGCGTGAAGAATTAGCGGCACGGCAAGAAGCAGCAGCCCAGGCTGAGGCCAAAGCGCAGGAAGAAGCAGCGGCTCAGGCTGAAGCCAAAGCGCAGGAAGAATCTTCGGCTGTCTCCGAAGAACCTGAAGCTAAACCTGCAACGGAAGAACAAACCGCTAGTACTGAGTCTGTTTCGCAGCCGGTTGAAGCCTCTACCGAATCGGGAACACAAGAAACAAGTGGTGTATCTGCTGAAAACGATCAATCCACTGAAGAAAAAAGCGAAAGTGAAAAGACGGAATAACAAGACAAAATCACAAGAAAGATCAACATCATGTTAAACCGAGTAACGCTTGTCGGACGAATTACAGCAGATCCTGAAATTCGTTATACCCAAACTGGAATTCCAGTCGCATCATTTAGCTTGGCGGTCGAACGCCGTTTCAAATCGTCCAGTGGAGAGCGCATGACAGACTTTATTCGCTGTGTCGCATGGCGCAAGACCGCCGAATTGATGAGCCAGTATGTAAAAAAAGGGTATATGTTGGCGGTGGATGGTTCGTTGCAGATGAACAAATTTCAAACCAAAGAAGGTGAAAATCGTATCACCTATGAAGTGGTTGCGGAAAATGTACAATTTTTAGACCGTGGAGGCAAAGGAGGAAGTGGTGGTAGTAGTAGTGATTCTACACCATCCTACTCAGATGAAGATGCGCCACCTGAAGGTGGTTCATACGAACCTTCGGGTGCCTCCAATTCGGCAGATAATGAAGACGATCTGCCGTTTTAAGATAAGTTTAACAAAATATCCGGCAAAAAGCCCGATTTAGAAAATGACTACACAGCATATAGCAACATGGGTATCTAACCCACACTGTATGTTGTTGCAGGCGGGGACACCCACCAAGGCGTGTCTATGACCTGCGCTCCAGAAAAGACTTTTTGCTGAATCGTCTAAAAAAGATTTTTATAGGAGTTTTTTTGAACAATGAATGAACAATCCTACACTCAAACACAGAGTAGGCCTGATTCTCGGGGAGGCCGTGATTCTGGCCGGCCTTCCGGTGGAAATTATCGGGGAGGCGGACGTTCCAGCGGACCGAGAGATGCAAGGGGTTCGCAAGACTCGCGGCGCAGACCGCCGCGCCGACGCTTTCCACGCAAGAAAGTGTGCCGGTTTACAGCAGAAGGCGTTGTCTATATTGACTATAAGAATTACCGCTTGTTGAAAGATTTTCTAACGGAACGGGGCAAAATTATCCCCCGCCGGATTACGGGAAATTCGGCCAAGCATCAACGGATGTTAACTCGCGCCATAAAACGGGCACGCTATATGGCTTTGCTTCCTTATACCGGCAAATAAACAGCTCGGCAAGTTATAAAAAAGGAGAGAGATAGAGAAAATGCCGAATCATAAATCAACCGGAAAAAGTCTTCGCCAAAATGTCCGCCGTCGTGAGCGGAACATTGCAATCAAGTCTAAAATACGGACATTTACCAAAAACGTATACAAAGCGGTCGAAGCAAAAGACCCCGATAAAGCTCAAAATAGTTTGCGCCAAGCGGTGTCGGCCATCGATACGGCGGCAAAAAAGCATATCATTCATCCAGCGAACGCTTCACGAAGAAAATCTCGCTTGATGCAAAAAGTGAACGCTTTATCAACCCAAGCTGGTGAGTAATGCATAAACCATCCCCCGTTGTCATAACACCGGGGGATTTCTATGTTTAAATGGGACCTGAAATGACTTCATTCAATCAAGTTGCGGTTGTGGTCGTCGCGGCAGGAAAAAGCTCCCGCATGGGGGGAGGTCCCAATAAAGTATTGCGTCCCCTTTGCGGCCGTTCGGTGCTCTCTTATTCACTGGAGGGGTTTCAAAATTCCAAGAGAGTGGCTGATGTCGTGATTGTAGGCCGTACTGAGGATCGAATGCAAATTGAGGAAATCGCTGAAAAGTATTGTTCCAAAGCCCGTACCCATTTTGTTGCCGGGGGTGCAGAACGCTTTGATTCGGTTAAAAACGGATTGGAGTATATGGCAGCATTGAATCCCGATGCGGTATTCGTTCATGACGCCGCCCGGCCTTTTCTGCAAGAACGGTTCATTGACGACTCTCTTGCAGCTTTACAAATGTCCCCTGGCGCAATAATCGGTGTCCCCTTAAAAGATACGCTCAAAGAAACCACTACAGAATCGACAATCATTTCAACCCACGACCGTTCCAAATTCTGGCTGGCCCAAACTCCCCAGACATTTCTATATTCTGAATTACTTCAAGCCTATCGTGCTTGCACACCGCCGCCCTATCCTACCGATGATGGAGCGGTCCTCGAAATGCAGGGCAAACGGGTGAATATGGTGATGGGTTCGTATCACAACATAAAAGTGACCACTCCCGAAGACTGGATTTTGGCGGAAGCCATTTTACAGGCGGTTTCGAGAGAAAGCGCAGAATCATGAGTGCAAAATCAATTGCTTCTTATGCGAAAGTGAATCTGCATTTGGATATTGTCGGCGTACGCAATGATGGTTATCACTTATTAAATATGATCAATGCAAAGATATCGCTTCACGACCGGATTGAATGTGGTTTAACTGATTCTTCTGGAATTGAACTCACCGTTAGCCATCCTGATATTCCTGCGGATTCCAGAAATACAGCGTATAAGGCAGCTCAATTGTTTTTTGAAAAAACGGGTATGCGCCAGGGTGTGAAAGCGCATATTGACAAACATATCCCATTTGGCGCGGGGCTGGGGGGTGGCAGCAGCAATGCTGCCTCTGTGCTAAAATGTTTGAATGAAATGCACAACAATCCACTCGCGCAAGATGAATTGATAGAAATTGGGACGAGAATAGGAGCCGATGTCCCTTTTTTTCTGATCGATGGTTGTGCTTTTGTATCAGGAATAGGAGATAAAATCCAACCGCTCCCATTGCCGGATGGAGAGAAATCCAATCCTATTTATGTGGTGCTTTGTTCACCCGAAGTTCATGTG
>CAZEZQ010000559.1:0-4618 GCA_964516245.1 uncultured bacterium
ATTGGGGAGGGCCATTAGGGAGGGCGAATCTCCTGATGAGCCGCAGGTGTGTGAAACCGGTTCGGCGGGAGCAAGCCACGGCGCATTTGCTACCTCGCCCTCCCTTACTACCCATGGGGGAATCTCCAATCCAAAATTTATGTGTAAAAACCAGCTATTTTGGTGAGGGAATTACCCAAATGCCCCCTACTTATCTGATTCATTTTTCTCTGAATCGTTCTTGGGCACGAAATACTCTTTAAAATCCTGCCAGTTTTTGGGGAGCGCTTTGGGGATATTCTTTAGGTTGTTTCTTGTGCCATAACCCTCTTGATTGCGATACCATTCACGCTGGTCGCGGCTGTGCATGTGAAACTCTTCCGGTGGTTCGATAATACGCATGGTGTATCGTTCGGGGTGTTCAACCTTGAATTGACGAATCGGGAAGTTGGATGGATCCACTTTTTTGTCCGGCATATTATCATTAGGAACGATCCCGATTGATTCAAGTTTCTTTTCGCCCAATTCTTGCAGTTTTTCGATATTTTCCTTCAAACTCTCAAAGTTTTCTTCTTTCCAATTCTTTTTAATGGTTTCTTTGAGTTCATTAATTTTCTCTTGCAACATTTCCAACCATCCCTTCGAAGAATTCTGGTTTTCTTCAGATTCACTATTCTCGCTCGATTCATCTTTAGGCGCGTCGCTTCCCAACCAAGGTTTTGAACTCTCAGGAAATGAAACCGGTACGAGTAGAGTAATAAAGAAGATTGATAGTAAGATTTGACGAGTTGGTATCATGTTAATCCCTCACTATGCCACTCTCCCCAAAAGGGGTAGAGATTTTTTTTCTGCTCTCTAAATTATTAAACGAGGACATGGGAGAAAAAGTTACATAGACTTTGAGAAAGCGTATACGATAAAAACAATATATTGTGTTTTTCCACTGAACAAGTGAGTCAAAACGGCACAGGCCGTATCGAATCAATAAGCATTGATGACATTTTTCTTATTTCTTATATTATGCTTATTGTACTCATTATGTTAGACTTAATGAAAGCAATGGAAATTTTTCCTAGCAAAATATACAATTTGCATGATGTTTGCATTTAGTAGAAAATGTCTGTTCCAATCTATTGGAATAGCGAGGGTTAACTATGAGTGTGAAATACAAAGATTATTACGACATAATGGGCGTAAGCCGGGATGCCAGCAAAGAGGATATCCAAAAAGCCTATCGAAAACTGGCGAGGAAATATCACCCGGATACCTCTCAAGAAGAAAACGCGGAAGAAAAATTTAAAGATATTAACGAAGCCTATGAAGTGTTGCGCGATGACGAGAAACGCAAGCGCTATGACACATTAGGCGCAAACTGGCAGCAAGGACAAGATTTTGAACCACCCCCCGAGTGGGAGTCCTTCTTTACCTCAACCGGTGGACCAAACGGTGGCTATCGACGCACCTTTACTACTCATGGAGCGGGTGATTTTAGCGACTTCTTCGAAATGCTATTTGGGGGCGGCGGTTTCGGCCATGCCGAAGATCCATTCGCTTCGATGTTTGGTGGCGGCGGCCCTTCCGGCTTTGGCGGTAGAACCGGTTATCAAACCCATGTTCGCGCACGCAAGGGGCAGGATGTAGAAGGCGAAATCGAAATCCCGCTCGAAGACGCCTACCACGGCGCCACCAAGAGCGTGGATCTCTATTCGCCTCATACAGGGCAACGTAAAACTTACAATGTCAAAATTCCCGCTGGCACACGTGATGGGACCAAGATTCGCTTAAGTGGACAAGGCGAAAGCGGCACCGGCGGCGGTCCAGCGGGAGACTTATTCATCCGAGTCAAACTGGCGCCCCATCCAGTGTTTCGCGTGAATGAAAACGATCTAGAAACCGATGTCAAAGTGACGCCTTGGGAAGCGGTGCTTGGTGCGGAAATCCGGGTGCCTACCTTGGATGGGCCTGTGAATATGAAAGTGCCAGCGGGCACTTCTTCGGGCAAGAAAATGCGCCTGCGCAACAAAGGATTGCCCAAAAAAGGCGGCGGACGCGGCGATCAATACGCCCGTATCATGATCGCAGTCCCGTCAATGCTGACAGACGATGAACGCGAGGCTTATGAAAAACTAAAAAATGTCTCCCCCCAAAGACCCAGGGGATGATGATATAGGGGATGATGATACAGGTTGAGTTTCAAAGTCTCCCCCGTAGACGGGGGAGATACAGAGGGGGTAGATGGCCTATCCCATACAAATACAGAGTGATCCACAACCCCCTCCTAACCCAATGTCATTAACGTTAGCGGGAGGGCGAGGCTCCTCTGCAGAGCCTGCTATTCGTTCAAGCGGCTCATCAGGAGATTCGCCCTCCCCATTCAATACCCAATTTGGTTTTAAGTTAATAATAATATTTCCTCCTAACCTCCCCCAACTTGGGGGAGGGATAACAGAAATCTCAGCCCGGATTTGTAGGATGAGTCGCGTTGTCTGACTCATCTATAACAATCATAAATGACGATCCGGCAAAAAGTTATTTTTGGAGCGCAGGCGTCCTCGCCTGCAACTACATATAGAGCAGGCGGGACGCCTGCGCTCCAAGATGTGGTACAACAAAATGTTCGATTTTACTTTTTGCCGGCTCGTCATAAATAAAAACAAACTCTGTGAGGTGTGAAACCATGGATATCAATAAATACACCCAAAAATCACAAGAAGCGCTATCCGATGCGCAAAACATAGCGGTTCGCTGCGGCCACCAGGAGGTGGACGTCGACCACTTGTTTGCGGCATTGATGGAGCAGGAAGAAGGGCTCTTGCCCCGTGTGCTCAACAAAATGGAAGCGCCGGTGGATACCATCAAAAGCCGCATTGAAGAACAAATCAATAAACGCCCGCGCGTCAGTGGTCCGGGTGCGGAAGCAGGCAAGGTCTATATCACCCAGGCGCTCAATCAACTCTTGGTGAACGCCGAAGACGAAGCCAAGCGTTTGAAAGACGAGTATGTAAGTGTCGAACATTTGGTGATGGCGATCTTGGCTGACAAGCCCAAAACGAAAGTCGCCGAAATCTTGAAAAACTATGGCGTAACCCGAGATTCTTTCTACAAAGCCTTGACCGACATTCGCGGCAATCAGCGCGTGACCAGCGCCAACCCTGAACAAACCTACCAGGCGCTCGACCGCTATGGCCGCGAATTGGTAGGCGAAGCCAGCCGGGGCAAGTTAGACCCGGTGATTGGCCGCGATGAAGAGATTCGCCGGGTGATTCGCATTCTCTCGCGCAAAACCAAAAACAACCCCGTGTTGATCGGCGAGCCCGGAGTGGGCAAGACCGCCATCGCTGAAGGGTTGGCCCACCGTATCGTGCGCGGCGATGTGCCCGAAGGGCTGAAAGACAAAAAAATCTTCGCGCTCGATATGGGCGCGCTGGTCGCGGGCGCCAAGTATCGCGGCGAGTTTGAAGAACGCCTGAAAGCGGTGCTTAACGAAATCAAAGAGAGCGATGGCCAGATCCTTCTCTTTATCGACGAACTGCACTTGATCGTGGGCGCGGGCAAGGCCGAAGGCGCAATGGATGCTGGCAATATGCTCAAACCCATGCTGGCCCGCGGCGAGCTGCACTGCATCGGCGCCACCACCTTGGACGAATATCGCAAACATATCGAAAAAGACGCCGCGCTCGAGCGCCGTTTCCAAACCGTGTTGATCGATCAGCCTACGGTCGAAGACACCATCTCAATTCTGCGTGGATTGCGCGAGCGTTTCGAAGTGCACCACGGCGTAAAAATTCAAGACAACGCGCTGGTTTCGTCAGCGGTGCTCTCCAACCGCTACATCTCAGACCGCTTTTTGCCTGACAAGGCCATCGACTTGGTCGACGAAGCCTGCGCCATGATCCGTACCGAAATCGATTCCATGCCCACCGAACTGGACCAAGTGAACCGTCGCGTGATGCAGCTTGAAATCGAAGAACAAGCGCTGGCCAAAGAAAAAGACAAAGCCAGCCAGGAACGGCTGCAAGCGCTGCGCAAAGAACTGGCCGACCAGCGCGCCAAGCTGGATAGCATGAAGGCGCAGTGGGAATCGGAAAAAGAAGCCATTCAAAAGGTACGCAAGCTGCGCGAAGAGATCGATCAGCTGCGGCAAGAGATCGAGCAAGCTGAGCGCGCCTATGATCTTTCGAAAGTGGCCGAATTGCGCCATGGCCGCCTGCCTGAAATGCAGAGGAAACTAAAAGAAGAAGACCAAGCGCTGGCCCAGCGTCAAGGTGAAAACAAGTTTCTGCGTGAAGAGGTGACCGAAGAAGAGGTCTCCGAAATCGTATCACACTGGACCGGAATCCCAGTGACCCGCTTGCTTGAAGGTGAACGTGAAAAGCTATTGAAGCTGGATCAAATTCTGCATCATCGAGTCATTGGGCAAGATGAAGCGGTAACCGCAGTAGCCGATTCGGTAATCCGCGCCCGTTCGGGCATTAAAGACCCCAAACGGCCCATCGGTTCGTTCATCTTTCTCGGTCCGACTGGAGTGGGCAAAACCGAGCTGGCCAAAACGTTGGCCGAAGCGCTTTTCGACACAGAAGACAACATGATTCGCATTGACATGTCAGAATACATGGAAAAACACACGGTGGCCCGGCTC
>CAZEZQ010000560.1:0-4607 GCA_964516245.1 uncultured bacterium
TGAAGCCATAACTGGTTTTTGTTCTGTATCTCGTCCGGTTCGAGTCAATGCACTTGGGGCTTTCAAGGGTAGAATAAACAACATTCTACCCTTAATACTCGCTTATAATTATTGGATTTTCTGGTTTTCAGTCATTTGACTCATCGATAAGCTCTTCTGTTCGTAACATTTGCCTTCCATCCCGTACAGTTAAAATCTTTACACGATCATCGACACAATGAATTACACGGCAGCCTTCAAAGATTATTTCTCGGATTCGTTCAACGCCTATTTCTGGAACCATCCGTCCGCTTTTGGGGAAATCTGCAAGTCGTTTTACCGAATCAAACAAATCGATCACCCAACGTTCGGCCGCCTGTGGATTGTCTTGTGCGATGAATTCGGCAATTTCTTGAACACGCTCCAAAGCCAGAGGTGACCATTCAACTTTCACAAAGACAACCTTTTCAACACTTGTGCTTTCGCTTCTTCGTGGGGAAACCCCTCTCCCGCTGCCAATTGTTGTTCAGCTAAGTGAATCTCTTCAAGCATTTCCAAGCGTTCTTTCATGGCTTCAAATTCATTGGCTTCCATAACAACAGCAACATTGTGGCCCTGTTCGGTCAGGACCAATGTGCGGTGTGTTTCTTGTAGCTGCCTCACTAGAAAATCCGCGTCGGTTTTGAATTCTGAGAGTGAACGAATCTCTTGATCCTGTCTTTTCTGGCGCATAAGAAGTCACCTATATATTTACACTTGGATTGGGAACTCTTCGAATTGGGACAGTTCACTTGCGATTGCCAAAGCGGCGTTGATGTCTTCCTGCTGCAAGGATGGATAATCTTCCAGCAATTCATCCCTGCTGGAACCACTCGCCAATGCTGGGAGTAACTGGGAGACCAGAATACGCGTCCCTGCAATCACGGGTTTGCCGTGACATACGTTGGAATCGACCGAAATTCTCGGGTGGCGATCAACATTCATAAGTGATATCGCTCCTAATTTTCAATTAATCAATATAGTTCATTATATTGATTCCTCTGCAAATTCCAATCCAATTTGGGTGGATGAACCTTGCCGTATGCCCCGGGCATGGCATTGTTTGCCACCCCATGAAGTCTACTTTCGGTTCATCGAAAAATGTAGTTGAAATAATAAGGCATTGAAGGCATGGTATGGCAAAAACAATGCATGATTCATATTTTAGCCATACTTGATTCCGTTCTTTTTCTCGTCTGGCTCGAGTCAATACACTTGAGGAATTCAAGGGGAGAATGAACGATCTTCCACCCTTGGCTTTTGTAGGGAACATCTGCCTGCTTTCCAGGAAATGCTTAGAAGAATTAGGAATTTGATGTATACTACTTTCCAATGATAACGAAAGAGTGGAGCATTGCGAATGGGCCCAGCGAAACGATTTCCCGTATTGATCGAAATGGATGAAGACGGATTTTATATTGTCAGTTGTCCCATGTTTAAAGGGTGCCGATCCTATGGTTCGAGTATTGATGAGGCGATGAACCATATTCGGGAAGCCATCGAACTGTGTCTCGAAGACCACGCATCGGAAGAAACCAATACGTTTATCGGTTTTCGCGAGTTGGAAATACGGGAACATGCCTAAACTCCCGATCCTAACAGGAAACGAACTTGTTCGGATTTTGAAGAAACAGGGATTTATCATTCTCCGCAGCAAAGGTTCCCACATACGAATGGTATCCGATGACGGCAGGTATGTTACGATTCCCGTGCACAGTTCCAAAACCCTTCCAAAAGGACTGCTTCGAAAAATCATCAGAGAGGATTTGGAAATTTCTTTGGAGGAGTTTTTGTCATGGGTTTGAATTAATACCGGATGCCATTGGCATGGCGGTGTTGGCCAGCAGTATCTTTTTGTTCTTTGGGCATCGTTTTGAGCGTGTGCAAAAAAACATGGGCTAACGATTCATTTGGAGACATGACATTTCCCTTTCAACTTCTTCGTGTGGAATTCCTTCACCTCCTGCCAATAGTTGTTCAGCCAAGTGAATCTCTTCTCCCAGCACTCTAGCATTGGGATAGGAGTTGTTCGTACTCATTGTGAGTACCGATTCAGAACCAATAGAACGTGTCATTCTGTAACAATGCGAGTGCACGATAGCCACTGCCGATACGGATGGACCACAGCTCACCGACCTTCTTGAAACGAAGGGACGCCTGCGCTCCAAGATGTGGTACAACAAAATGCTGGATTTTACTTTTTGCCGGCTCGTCTTATAGATAGTGTTGACATTAGAATGTGTTGACAATTTACACTTCCTCAATAAGAATTCATAATGTTTTAGCATTGGCTTACTATTTCATACAGTCCTGTTCTCACTCGAAACGAATATGCCAAAATGGATCAAATAAACCGTTCTTTAATTTCGAAAGAAACTCTTTTGGGATGGAGCCCTCTTCTATTCTGCCTACTCGTGGTAGCGGTGTATCCCATGAATCCTGATTTTTATATATATACATTGCTTTTTGAAGATGGGATCATTGAATGGCTCACAGTTCTTTTCACGGTTTCGGCTGCCTGGATTGTTTTAAGCCATGTATTAAAATTTAAACAATTCAAACTTGATCCATACGACAAAGTTCTTCTTATTCTTTACGCGTTAGGTTGCATCTTTTTTGCAGGGGAAGAAATCAGTTGGGGACAGCGTATTTTTGATGTGGATACCGAAGCAATTTCACCCACCTTGGCTGAAGTCAACAAGCAGGATGAATTAAATATCCACAATATCACCGGTTTTACGAATGTCCGTTTGATAGCCGACCTATTTTGCGTGTTTTGGGGTATAGTGATTCCAATTGTGTATGCCAAACGCACATTCCCTATCTCCATTCTACGACGGTATGTTTCTCCGAGATGGCTAATCCCCGGTTTTGCCACATGTATTCTTATCACCTGGCCAAAAAAAATAGTTGAATTTCTATTTTCCGAAGAAAACAGTGAATGGGTAGTGGATCTGGCTCTTGGGGAATTAAAAGAAGGGGTGTTTGGATTGATGATTTTTCTCTTTGCCCTGCATATTGAAACAATGGTCAAAAACCATTATTCAATCGGTTGAACCGTGAGCCTATCCTGTCTAATAATACCTAGCCAGAGAATTCTATTTGACCAAACAATTTGTTTCTATTCATGCGTGATACCGATACACAACATTTGCGTCTCATCTTACTTGCCTTGATGATGTTGACCGTCTTGTGGGCGGTGTTGTTTTTGCCGGCTTTATCGGTTGGCCCGTTGGTCAAAGAAGAAGGCCGGCGAGCATTGCTAGCCCAGGAGATGCAGCAAAATGGGAACTGGGTGCATCAAACCTTATTGGGCAGCCCGTATTACAACAAACCTCCCGGGTTCCCGTGGTTGATTCAATTTATCTCAGCTTTCTTTGGTCAAATCAATGAATTTGTGGTCCGGCTGCCTTCGGCCTTAGGGGTGTTGGCCACCGCCTTGCTTGTATTCTTTTTTGCCAGAGATCGATGGGCCTGGCATCAACGATTTGCCGCGGCGTGTTTGTTTTTATTCACCTTTATGACATTGGAAAAAGGCATTCAGGGAGAAATTGATGCTGTATTTACGACGTTTGTATGGGGTTCGTTGTGGGTGTTGGGTGTAGACTGGAACCATCAAAAACAAAGTTGGCGATGGTTTTTATCAGGAGTGCTGATTGGGTATGCGTTTTTGCTAAAAGGGGCTCCCCCTTTTGTATTTTATTTCGGTACGGTGTTGGTTTACTGCACTTGGCAGCGGCAGTGGCATTGGTTTCTGGTGAAATCAATCGGTATATCAATAATTGCCTCGCTTATGATTGTCTCAGCTTGGTTTATCCCATTTTGGTTCACACAAGACACTTCCGCTTTCATAGAGCAAGGGGCCATCGAAGTGTTTTGGCGGGGAAAATCGGGCGTGCTTGGTTTTTTGAATGAACGGATAGAATTTTTGGTAAATAGTATTCTGGGTTTATTGCCCGGTTCGATTTTTCTATTGGGGTGGATTGTCAGTCTCTTTCGACGACGGGAATGCATCACCCAGGAAGAAAGATTTTTATTCAGTTTAATTGCAAGTGCATATTTCATCTTGTTGCTTTATCCCGGTGTACGGCCAAGATACGTGTATCCCATCGCTCCGGCAGTGGCTCTGTTGGCAGCCCAGGTATGGTTTCGAGGATTGGAAGAGAATAAATATCAATTGATGGCCCAGTTTTTTTATGGGGTTTGCCTAGTAACCGGTTATTTATTGCTCCCCGCCGGGCTGTATGCCTCCACTCATTTTGGAAAATACAATTGGCTTCTATTGGCGTATTCTGTCATTGCACTGCTGCTGTCTCTGTATTTGCTTATTTTATGGAAATCAAGATATATTTTGAAAACTGCAATGGTTCAATTGGGAATTCTATTCTGCCTGTCGGGATTGATTTTGAATGTATTGTCTTCAGAGCGAAAAATGGAACACCAAACTCAAGATTCAGCCCGTGAGTTTGCCAAGAAATTAAATTCCAATGAAATTCTGTATACCATGCTTTGGGAAGAATTTAACTTTTTTTATTATGTGGGCCATCCCGTTAAAGTGATACATGCTCCCAAAAAAGACTGGCCGAAAC
>CAZEZQ010000561.1:0-4604 GCA_964516245.1 uncultured bacterium
ATTAATGTATATTGTGTGGTCGTTTTCTGGAACGGACGTTTTGCCGGTTCGTCTGTTTAATATTTGCTCTGCAAGGATATTGCTGAGATGGAGTATAGCAAAGGCCTCGGCCATTGCAATATGTTGTTCATTATTGTTAAGAATGTACGTTTGTTTGTAAAAAAGATGCGCTCTATCGTTCAACTCAGTATGGTGAAAATCTTGTTTTAGAAATCAGAGTGCAGGCAGGATGCCCGCACCACAAGAGAATTGGCGAGGTTGGAACTTTTGATGATTGTTTTATAGAAAATGTCTTTAACTCTTGGAATCTTCATCGCTGTTATTTTCATCTGGATGCTTGGGCATTTCTTCATCTACGGGGGCGCCTTTTTCCAGAAATTCAGAGCGTTTGGGGTAGCGGTCGTGGTATTGTTTGGGCAAGATTGGGGGTGGCGCCTTCTTTTTGCTTTTTCCCATCGACAACACAAACAACACAATGATTGCAATCAATACTATGATTCCCACAGCAATAAAAAGAATAATTTTCATTTTCGCACCTCATCAAATTCAACACGTTTCCGCGAGCATAGTAATGTGGCTTGACGCGCGATTCAAGTTTGGGGTGATGACATTGTGGTATAAAAAAGGACTAAATGGATCCAAGGGACTCAAAAAAACAGAGTGTTTTACTTGTGGGAAATTTCGTCTTTAATTTTTGGGATATCATACAAAATTAAAAATTTATTGTATTTATAGGATGTTTTAGGAAGAGATACATTACGTTGATCAATAAATCGTAGTGGTTTTTTGATGTTTCGGTTTTTTCATTGGCTCTATTAAGCGATCAACCATTCAGCCTGAATGGACTTCATCCGGCCAAATGGTTGATCTATCTATAGGATATAATATGGTGGGGAAGACTTAAATGCTATATTTCGCCATTCGTCTTCGTAAAGAACTGTAACTCATTCCCAATAGTTCGGCGGCTTTTCTGCGATTCCATTTGGATTGAATTAAAGCGGAATGGATGGCTTTTTGTTCGTGGCTCTCCAGCGTATTGCTCAATGTATCTTCTTTTTGTTTTTTGTGAACGTCTTCTTGTATCGCTCTATAAATGGACTCTTCATTTCCGCTAAACACGAAACGCTTGACAACGGCTCGAAGTTCACGAATGTTACCGGGCCATGAGTATTCCATCATGCTAGCAAGAGTTTCGGGTGTAACCATAATGTTTTGTTTATTGAATTCTTCCCCAAAAATATGGCAGAAGTAATCCACTAGATAGGGGATATCTTCAAAGCGCTCCCGCAAGGGAGGGAGATAAATCCCGTATTCATTCAATCGGTAGTACAAATCGCCCCGAAACTCTTTTTTGGTAATCATTTCTTCCAAATTGCCGTTGGTGGCTGAGATGATTCTGGTGTTGATTTTGATGGTTTTCAATCTCCACTGAGATATCGCCGATTTCATCCAAAAACACGGTTCCATTGTTCGCCAATTCCAAAAGGCCGAGTTTCGACTTATTCGCGCCGGTAAACGCTCCCGCTTCATGACCGAAGAGTTCAGATTCCAATAGTGAACTGGGGATGGAGGGGCAATTTATTTTCACGTTATAATCTGACCATTCGCCTTTTTCACACTTGTTGAGCATAGAGGCCACAACTTCTTTTCCGGTTCCGCTTTCTCCTCGGATCATCACATTCATGTTGGTGGGTTTCACTTCTTCAATGGATTCGCGTAGTTGTTGAACGGCGTCGCTTTCACCCACCAGTTGTGGAGATGTGTTGTCATCATATTGAAATTTTTTGCGCTTTTTTACGATTTCAACATTTTTTTCTATAGTGCGTTTCTCATTCATTGCTCCGTTTGAATTCCCTTTTTCCCAAGTCTGCTTGTTGATCGACAATTGAATATGTTTTTCAAGTTCATTGTTAATAAAATCATCATCGAGTTGTTCGAAAATCAGGTTATTAAACTTTTCTTCCATCAACCTTTCATCTTTTTGACTTGAGAGAACGATCACTTCGGTTTTGGGTGAGAGTTTTTTGATTTGCTGAATCAAATTTTGGTTATTTGACTTTAATTTCGGGTGCTCGATTATTGTGGTGTAAATTTGATCTTCTTTTAAAGAATTTAAAAGAGACTCAGAATTTGCCGTATAGGTGATGTTAAATTTTGAATCTTGCAGGATTGACCCAACTTTTTCTTTCAGTTCATTGTTATTAACAGACACTAAGACATTACTCATTTCGTTACTCCCTTTGAAAAGTGTGTGTTTCTCTCTAAAAAATTGAATCGATCCGGTCTGCATAATCAAAAATATAAAATAAGTAGGATTAATGCCGTATCAGACAAAAATTAGATTTCCCAAATTGTATTCATGATTGAATAATAATTGAGGTTAATTCATTAACGAATCACTCAAACTTGTATAACAATGTGGATGCCAAGTTATCAAATTCACCAACTATTAATCAAATCAAAATTTAATTAATTAACATGATGTCATAAGAGTTTTCAAAATTTTTTACGATATGAACATTATGTTATAGTTATGTCTTTAATTAAATTTTATTATCTAAAATCAATAAAAATTTAATCATTAGTTCTATTAGCCAAATTCGTCAACTGTTACCGGTTAATGAATAGTCAACGAAAAAATAATAATAATAATGCTTTTCTATTTATTAATTTTTAAGAAAAATCCCTATTGAATTTATTTATTTTATTAAAATGAGAATTATATATATGTGTTAATTTATGATGCACTTTTTACGATTAATGTAAAAAAATATGTGTCTTGAAATAAATAAAATCGATTGATTGATAGAAAGTATTGATTTTGAAATACTTAAAATTCAGAAAAAATAATATTCCCGTTGTTTGATTGATCAGATGATTATAACCGAATTGTTTTTTAAACTCTATTTTTTTCCCATTAAATTTATACTGGTTTTTCAAAGAGACTGTTGGAACTGGCAAAGATGGAAAGCCAACACGGCAATCCCTATAAATTGTCGGAAATCTATCAAACCTGCATCGAAATCGAAAAAGATGCCAATACTTTCGATCAATACTTACTCTTATTATATGGCGGGGTGGGCGCAGAAGGATCTTAAAGTATACAAACATATTCAGGATGCCGGTTATGTGGATCAACACCCTAGCCTGGGATTATGAATGAGCTGATTGGTAGCGGTGATTATCAAACGATAACCAATTTGACATGGCAATACAATAAATTCTTCGTCTGCTACAACCATTCGTATTACGTGCATTATAAATTGATACCATTTTCATTAACTCTTAAAATAAAATTGTATCTTCTTCAAATCTTGCTTGTAGCAGTTGAGATTAACGAGATGATTGGGGTTTTTGTGGGATATCTTGCGATAGACGCAAGTGTGGTTGTCCAGTAGCAATTCTATAAAATTAGCAATGTATATTTTGTACATCTAATCAGTTAAAAAAGAAAAAAATCGAAACCTATTTTATATAAAAATTAACTCAGAGTACTATATATTAATAAAAATTTGTGATAAAAATTTTTACAAAAATGCTCGATAGGAAATGATACTTTCCATTTTTATATCAAAAAATAGTAATTCTTATTTCTTCTAATTAAATTATAACGTTAGTGAATAAGTTTTTATGAAAAATTTTTATTTTTACTCTATACTTTAATGAATTAATTTGGTATTATAGCTAATTCATTCATGGGTATTAATATTTGAGAATGAAATTGTGTGTGTTTAGAAATATCGTCATTCTAATCGGTTTTATCTAAATTCTGGAGCAAGGAATTGCTTTTTCTTCGTGAATTCTCATCACATTCTTCAATGAATTAATCCATTATCTAATCTGAATTGATTTTCATTATTCTTCATCATGCTCCGTCTTAATATATTTATCGGGTTGGGAACAATAAAATGTGAAGGAGTGGTGAAAAATGAGTGATGTTCTTATTGCGGTTAAGAATAATGAATTGAAGGAAAAAGTCTGCTCTATCTTAAAATGTTCGAGATTTAATTTTGATATTTTCAATAATCCTGAATCGTTGTTGAAATCAATTAAGGAAAATAACGTATTCACCGCTATTATTGAACATTCAAAACTGAATTCAAACGAATTTGATTTAATTCAAGAAATCAAAAATCTCTCACCAAAGACTGATGTGATTGTACTCTCGAACCAGGTGGATGAAAAATTAATGGAAGAAAAATACAAAAATCTTATTTTTGAACAACTCAATGATGATTTACTGAACCATGAGCTTGAGAAACATATTGAATTGTCGATGAACAAACAATCTTTCGGCAAAGAGTGTTTCAATATTTCAACGCAACCGGAGAAGACTCAAGACGAAAGAATGGCCGCTATTCTCAACCGGAAAAAACAAAATTTTAACGATGGAATCGCTCACCATTTGGTGGGCGAGAGTGATGCGATTCAACACCTTCGGAAATCCATTGAAGAAGTAAAGAACACCAATATGAATGTGATGATCCGCGGAGAAAGCGGCACAGGAAAAGAAGTGGCAGCCACTCTCCTTACTAATGGCAATTCAGGTGAATGGATGGATTACAATGTGAAAATCAATTGTCCTTCTATTCCCAGTTCTCTCT
>CAZEZQ010000562.1:0-4600 GCA_964516245.1 uncultured bacterium
GTGGATTACTGCCGAAGACCTCAGCCCGCATTTCGGGGTTTATGGCGACCCGTTTGCGCATACCCCTACGGTCGACCGCTTGGCCCGCGAAGGTGTGCGCTACGAACGGGCATTTGCCAGCGCTCCGCTGTGCACACCAGCGCGCTCCAGCCTCATCACCGGCGTGTTCGCCAGCACCATGGGAACCCAGCATCTTCGCGGCGTGGTCCCGCTCTCCGATCGCATTCATTGTTTTACTGAATATCTGCGCAAGCAGGGTTACTATTGCTCGAACAATGTGAAAGAAGATTATAATTTCCCTACCCCCGATGCAGCTTGGGATGAATCAAGCAATACCGCCCATTGGCGTGGGCGCAATGAAAATCAACCCTTTTTCAGCGTCTTCAACTTTATGGCCACGCATCAAAGCCGCACCCGCTATGGCAAAGAAGAACTGAATAACGTTAACAAATCGCTGCCTCCCGAAGAGCGCGTCGATCCAGCTGATGTGCCCATCCCACCCTATTACCCCGATACACCCGCCGTGCGTACCAACCTGGCGGTGTTATACACCCAAGTCAATTTGATGGACAAACAAGTACAAGGCATTCTCGATCAACTCGAAGCCGATGGCCTGGCAGAAGACACCATCGTGTTTTTCTATTCCGATCACGGCACCGGTCTGCCGCGCGGCAAACGCTGGCTGCACGACACCGGCATTCACGTACCGCTGGTGATTCGCTTCCCTGAGAAATACCAGCACTTGGCTCCAGGCGCTCCGGGCAGTGTGGTGGATGACTTGGTGAGCTTTGTCGATTTCGCCCCCACTGTGCTCAGTTTGGTGGGCATCGAACCGCCTGAATACATTCAAGGCCGCGCCTTTTTGGGCGAATACAAAAAAGCGCCGCGCGAACAAGTTTATGTCATTCGAGACCGGGTGGATGAAGTGTTGATGTGCAGCCGCTCTGTGCGCACCCAGCGCTATCAATACATTCGCAATTTTTTCCCGCACCGGCCAAGAATGCAAAAGAGCTTTTTTTCAGAACGCACCCCCATCCGGCAAGAATTGCGGCGGCTGCATAAACAAGGTGAACTCGAAGGCCATGAAACCTGGCTGATGGCCGACAGCATCCCAGTGGATGAATTATACGACACCCAGACTGATCCGTATGAATTGCACAACCTGGCAAATGACCCCAATCATCAAGAGATTCTCAAATCACTGCGCCAGGATCTATTGGATTGGATGGTACAAACCAAAGATCTTGGGTTGATACCTGAATACGAAATGCTGCAACAGTCGGGTGATGATTCACCCTATGACGAGTGGCATAGCCGCTTTGACCCCAAACCATTGTTGGACTTGGCCGATAAGGTCGGCCGCGGGGAGAAGTATTTAAATGACTTCAAAAAAGCTCTCAACCATGAACAACCTTCATACCGTTATTGGGCCGCCACTGGTTTGGCGGTGTTGGGCGAAAAAGCCGAACCAGCAAAAACAGCACTCCTGAACGCCTTGCAAGATCAATCGCCCCCCGTACGCTATGCCGCTGCCGAAGCGCTGTGTTCCATTGGCGAAGAGAAAAAGGCGGTAGAGGTGTTGGCTAAGGGCCTGCTCAACGGCAACGTGGTTAACCAGCTGCACGCATCGCAGATTCTGCTAGTCATTGGTGACAAAGCCAAACCGGCAATACCCGAAATGAAAAAAGCGCTGGTACAATTGGGCGGCCGCCCCGACCACGCTTGGTACACCCGCGAAAATTTGAAGTATATGATGGATACGTTTGGGGTGGAATATGAGGGGAATTAGAATTCAAATAACAATCATTTATTCTCATTGAAAAATTCATTTGGAATTTTGATTACCCCTTGTGCAATTTTATCTCGAATATCATTAATTTCTCTTTGTATTTGATAACTCCATCTTTTTAGAATAGTGGGGATATCGCGGCCTTGGCGGATAACCGAGACAACAATGATGAATTTTTCCCTAATTGGGAGATAGACAAGATAGTGTTCTCGTACGGGATACAAAGATAATCCTGTATCACCGGTCAGTTCATCTCTGGATTGGATTGCATGATGATTTTCCGCAATGAATTGTGCTCCCTTATGGAGATCATCGAAATAAGCATCAGTTAATACTTTGCCCCATCGTGAAAGCGACCATGCTTTGGCTTCATGAAGATCGTCCGCCGCTTTTTCTGTGAGAATATATTTTTTCTGTGGCATGAAATCATTTGTGAGTTGAATTATGTCTCGTCTTTAATGTCGAGTATGGAGCGAGCAGAAAAACGGCCTTCTTTGATATCATTCAAACCACTCATCACCTTCATCGCAGTGGTATATTCTTGCATGTCATGGCGTATCAAATCACGAATGTATTCGCTTGGTGAGTCATAAACATCGTTGCCGCTGGTACGAGTGTCTACATAGCGCCGCAACTCATCTGAAAGTAAAATTTCGATATGATGACTCATAAGATCAACTCCAATTTAGGATCTTCCAGTAATAAAAGTATAAACGATTTTCATGAGGGGAACAACAAGCAATGATGACACAAGCAATGGTGAAAGAGGTGTTACCCAACTTTCACCAAGTGCCGGTCCACAATAAACGGCCCGAAGGGGAACACCGCGGCGATGATGCCTGCAGCCGCCAAACGGATCGATATCGGAACCGCATTCACCGCCAGCACAAACATGGCCACCAGTGATAAAAACAAAAAGCCGTGAATGGAGCCTGCAATGGTAACGGCAATTTCCATATCTCCCATATATTTGAGCGGCATGGCGATGAAAAATAAAATCAAAGTGGATATCCCCTCAACAATACCCACCACACGAAGATACCAAAGAAAATTCCGATCAATGGTCACAATGTTTCCTCTTTCTTTTCTTATGTAATGATTTTATTTGAATCGGAAATTTTAACTGGGAGAACTGAAAGCGGAATGGGATTTGGAAACATCAATCTAAAGTATTTTATAATTATATTGCAAAGCAAGCATGTAAAATAACGTCCTTAACAAAAATTTATCAATTTAACCTCTCCCCTTTTTTATAAAAATGGTAATATATATTTCAAAAAAACTTTGCATCTCAATAAAAGAGTTGTAAATAAAATGTAAAGATTTTTATCAATTCAATCAAGAAGGAAAAATAGAATGATACAACGGTTTTCTGCCAAAACTTATGTCACTGTAGTTTTTACCTGTACGGTTGCATTGCTCGTTGTTGCCCTCACGTTACTCTCATACGGCCCTAAACAACAATCAACACAAGAAATCACCCAACTCAAAGCCCCCTCTGATCTACCCGGTAAACCACCCCAAAACGCTTCGCTCACTAATAGTTCCTCAACAAAATTTAACACCTCTTCAATAGCAAAAGGAAAAACAAGCACCGCAACACCAGTAACGACTTCTACAAACTCACTCACTCCAAGTGAACGTGCTCAGCAAGCCGGCCAAACCATTTTGACAAAAATAAAAGAACTCAAACAATCCAGTGGAGCCCCAAAATCTCCGCAATGGGGGCTGCCTCGTGGTGCGGGTGGCCGGGTCACCAATCCCACCCAGCAGCAGGCCATTGATTCACTTTTGGAACATTTGGACGGCGGCGCGCAGTTAGAGATGGACAACGTGTCTGAAACCCTTAGGCATTTGGATGGAGATTTGAAAAGGGTGGTGGAAAATTCTGAAACCTATCAACGCGCGGCGGCGCAGAACGATTTTGCCGGAATGACTTTGGCGCTGGCTTCTGAAATCAATACCGTTTTGAATATTGAAAATCCCAACGAAGAATTGGTAACAAAAGAGATCCAAGAAGATTCGTTGGGCATGGTTCACGTCAAGTTGCAGCAAACCTACAAAGGCTCTCCCATTTGGGGGGCTGAAATGGGTGTACATTATAACAAAAACAAAGAACCTTACCAGATTTCGGGAGTATACACAAAAACCCCCTCGCAAATGAAGCAAGCGCCAAACCCCATTTCTCCCCAAGAAGCGCTGCAATATGCCAAAGACAGCTTAGAAATGCAGAATGATGGGCTGGTACAGCCCGAAGTACAAGATTTACTCTATTGGGATATCGACCGCGCCCCCCAAGATACCTACACGGTCGAGCTGACACCTGCCTATCACGAACATTGGTTGGTGTTTGTATCCAAATTCGATGGTGAGATCGTTCACACCTCACAAGCCATTTGCAAACAAGCCGCCATCGGCACCGCGCCCGACTTGAATGGTGTCAATCAAACAGTAAACGTTTACCAAGAGGGGTCCGAATTTTTTATGATGGATACCACACAACCGTTTTACGACCCCAACTCACAACCGCCCAATCCCAACAACACAGAGGGCGCCGTCATCATTTATGATGCCGAAGGGCAAAACGTTGAACAAAGTGTCAGGGTCCAACTCGAATCATCAAATAACATCAATCAATGGGACCCCACCGCGGTCAGTGTAATGCACAATTTTGGATTGGTTGCCGATTATTTTCTGACTTCATTCGAACGAAACTCGATTGACGGCGATGGGATGAATATTGTCGGAGTGATTCATCCAGTCTTTTCCGATGCAAATGGCAACCCAACGACAGACAACGCTTTTTGGAGC
>CAZEZQ010000563.1:0-4598 GCA_964516245.1 uncultured bacterium
TGCGGAAAGAAATTTGCCCAGCAGAATGCTAGCGGTGTTGAGATGGGTGGTTTTAAGCAAATCCCATGAATCGAGTTCGAATTCCATGTTGATTCGTGTCGCCGAAAGAATGGGCAGCAGAAACATGACGAACAGACCCATAAAAAAGTTCAGCAGCATAAATGATTCCCGTGAATATCGCTCTTGAAACACCACCGATTGGTTGGTGTATGAATACCAACGGGTGAGTGTGACGATAAACACCAACCCAACGAAGAGAAAAAGATAAAAGAATGAACTGCGCTTGCGCAGCCGTTCTATCAATTCGCGTTTGATCACAGGATTGTTAAATAGCCGTGGGCATGCCCTCCAAAAAGAAAGCATTTGCCGGCCGAATCTGGCAAAGATAGGAGGTGAAAGGGAATGATTCACATTGATTCGCTCATGTAAAAGAATTTTTGAAAATAGTGATCCAAGCAATTTCTCTCCCAAGATTGGTAGAGGTTAGGTGAGGGTTGAGAAGGTTCGAAATCATGTGTCTTAACCCCCTCCTAACCTCCCCCATTTCATTGGGGGAGGAATAGAAAGCCTTTCAAATAGTTAGTAATTTACATTATTTCACTCGGACAAATGTATTAGAATTTTTCTTTTTCTTCTTTTTCTTACGAAACAACGTGAGCGCCAGTAACATGCCGCAGACAAAACCGCCGATATGCGCCCACCAGGCGACCCCGCCGAATGATCCCCCATCACTCATTAATCCCACCGCACCACTAAAAAATTGTAACAAGAACCAAAAGATAAAATACGTAAATGCGGGCACTTCCCAAAAGTCAATAAAAATAAATATAGGCACCATCAACACCACCCGCGAATGGGGGTAAAAAATAAAGTATGCTCCCATCACCCCCGCAATCGCTCCACTGGCTCCGATAATTGGTATTTGAGACGTTGGCGCACTCACTACTTGGGAGATACCGGCCACCAAGCCCATCGCAATGTAAAAAATCAAAAAATTGCGATGGCCCAATCTATCTTCAACATTATCACCAAAAATCCACAGCGTCAGCATATTTCCGATTAAATGCAGCCACCCACCGTGCAGGAATAACGATGTGAAAAATGGAAGAATCAAACCCAGCAATGTGTATTGGGAACCTAACTCAGTGGTGTAATGCGCTGGAACGACACCGAATAGTCGAAAGAACTCTTCTATATCACGCCCCATCCCCAGTTCCTGAAAAAAGACAAAGACGTTGATGGCTACCAACGTCCTTGTCACAAATGGGGTTTTTTGGGCAGGAAAATTATCTGATATTGGGATCATTCGCGTGGTTATCCTTCGATCACATCGACGATTTCTTTGGTTTTTTCATCCAGCAATTTTTTATCGCCGCGTGATTCCACATTCAAACGTAATATTGGTTCAGTATTGGATTTGCGCAAATTAAAGCGCCAATTGTCATAGTTAAAACTAATGCCATCGGAGGTATCGACTTCTTTCGCCTGTGATTCAAATTGCTTACGGACTTTATCAATCGCCGCGTCAGGGTCGTCTACACGCTTATTGATTTCGCCGCTGCAGGGGAACATGGCGATGCGCTCTTTCACTAGTTCAGAAAGTTTCTTGTTTTGCTGGCCCATAATCTCAAGTACCAGCAGCCAAGGGATCATGCCCGTATCGCAAAAGGTGAAATCTTTGAAATAATGATGGGCCGACATCTCACCACCATAGATCGCATCTTCCTCACGCATCTTCTCTTTAATAAAGGCGTGGCCGGATTTTGATTGAATGGGGATGCCTCCCGCTTCTTTCACTATTTCGATCGTGTTCCAGGTGAGACGTGGATCATATACGATTTTGGAACCAGGCTGTTTTTCAAGCATCGCCTGAGCCAAAAAACCGACAATATAATAGCCTTCGATAAACTCGCCGTTTTCGTCAAAGAAAAAGCAGCGGTCATAGTCGCCATCCCAGGCGATGCCCGCATCGGCTTTTTCTTTGATTACTACATCCGCTGTCGCTGCACGATTCTCGTTTATCAGGGGATTGGGCACTCCATTGGGAAAGCTGGAATCGGGCTCGTGATGCACTTTAATGAATTCGAAAGGCAAATGTTTTTCCAATTGATCGATCACTGGGCCGGCACAACCGTTGCCTGCATTCACCACTACTTTGAAAGGTTTGAGGTTCTTGAAATCCACGTAGCTGAGAATGCGTTGGATGTAGGGTTCCATCACATCCACCTCCTCTACCGAACCGTTTCCCGTATTTTTGAATTGCCCTTCTTCGGCCATGCGCGAAATATCCAACAAACCGGTGGCGCTGCTGATCGGGCGGGAGCCTTCGCGAACGAATTTCATACCGTTGTATTCGGGTGGATTGTGGCTGGCGGTAATCATAATGCCGCCATCGGCATTCAAATGCGATGTGGCAAAATACACCATTTCGGTGCCGCATAAGCCAATGTTCTTCACATCGGCACCACCTTCGGTCATTCCTCGAATTAGCGCTTCTGATAGTTCCGGCCCCGATTCGCGAATGTCACGGCCCACCACCAAGGTCTTGGCATTCAAAAAATCCACCATCGCCCGGCCAATTTTGTACGCCAATTCCGGATTCAGATCTCGCGGCACTTTGCCCCGCACATCATACGCCTTAAAACAAGCAAGCGGTTTATAGTCACTCATTATTTCATCTCCATGTTGAAATTATTAATTTCAACATTTTATATCAACCAAACCACTCAATTTACCCCTACAAACCAATGATCAAGATTTGTTGTTTTTCTACCCATTTTTTGTGGGGGGGTAAGTGGGAGGGCGAGGTTGAAAATGCGCCATGGCGTGCTCCCGCCGAGCTGGTTTCTCGTTCAAGCAACTCATCAGGAGATTCGCCCTCCCGTTTCAACCATCTCAATATGGTTTTAAGTTAATGACATTGCCTCATAATCTCCTCCATTTCATTTGGGGAGAAATAGGAAAACAATTTCTTCTAGAAAATTTCAAAGATCTTTGGTTGAGATTTATTTATCTAATGTTATACATAAGTATTTGCGTATAATGCGGTTCGCAAATAGTTGGTTGCTACTGGCAAACAGTTGCGGTCGTCAAGCCATGCAGGTTGCAGCACCTGATTTTGTGCCAAGCCGTTTAAATGGCGATTCAATAGTTCCCATTCATTCAATACAACAAATCCGTAAGGAAAAAAATGTTGAGTCTTGCGTCCATTGTTCTCGTAATCGCAGGTTCCATCCGTTTGAATATTATCATCCAGAAAACGAAAAGCCTTCCGCATAGCGTCTTCTATTCGAGGATCAGAGTGATGTATGTAATATTCTGCCAAATACGAAAGTGTGATGGTTAAACAATCTGTGCCGAATTCATTGTGTTCGATAAAATATCCTTCTGGATGTTGCAAACTTAAAAGGCTATCCAATTGTTGTTCAGCAAATTGCCGAATGGTTTTATCGTTTAATAAAATGCTCGTGAGCAGCAACGCTGCTGCCGAAGCGGCCAATTGGTTTGATTCCATACATTTCTGGTGGGAGTGGATCCATTGGCAGGCTTTGCGCAATTGAGCCCCGGGCGGATTCAAAACCAGTAGACGGCATGTTTCTGCAATCGCATAGGTGGAAAAGACCGTGGCGCTGATTGAACGTTCATTAGGCCAGTTTTCATTAAAACTACCGTCCGGTACTTGAATCCACGCCCAATACCGGACTGAGGCATTGGCCCAATCTTTTATGATGCTTTTTTTATGAAAACGGTTTTTGGGATGGTCTACAACATGGAGCAACGCTAAATAGTGAGAGGCTTCTTGAAATCGCGCGTTAGTGAAATCCACTTGCCGGTAGTGCCAATAATAGCGGTCGAAACATCCATAGGTTTCTGAACTCGGATCACGATCTCCTAACCCCAATATCCGTTGGGCCTGTCGTAAAGCAATCTCATTGTAAAGATCAATATGTGGATTGTTGTTACCTTCAGCCATGAAATAGTCTACATGTCAATAGAGTGCAGGTTGGAGTATTAAATGGTGTTCTTTTGAATGGCTCAAGGGATGAAGAGGTTGGCGGGAACGATTGAATACCGTTTTGCAATTGTGGCCGGTAGATATAGTGCCCGCGGCGCGGAAGGCGCGGAGGGTTTCGTGATCGGGCCGCGGACGCTGGTCGCCCGCGACACGATCATTGTCGTCAAGCAGGGTCACGTGAGGATCGGCGCGGACTGCTCCATCGGCAGCCAGTGCTGCCTCAGCGCCGTCTCCGGAATCGAGATCGGCGATTTCTGCATCATTGCGGGACAGTGCTACTTCGGCGGCGGCCGCTACCAGACCGCGCTCGACGGGCGTCCGATGGTCGAGCAGGGGCTCGAGACCAGGGGCCCGGTCGTGATCGGTCGCGACGTCTGGATCGGGGCCGGAGTCCGGGTGCTCGACGGCGCCCGAATCGGCGACGGCGCGATCGTCGGCGCCGGCGCGGTCGTCACCGGCGCGGTGGCCGCGAACACGATCGTCGCGGGCATCCCGGCCCGCCAGATCGGGGCGCGGCAGTGAGCCGGGACCTTGCAGGATGTCGTCGCCCCAGCCGCCGAACAGGTTGTCGGCTGCCGAGCCG
>CAZEZQ010000564.1:0-4588 GCA_964516245.1 uncultured bacterium
GGTGATATTATCAACTGCATGATTTCCCCCCATGTTAGTGTTGGACCCGGAAGCCATTTGGAAAATTGCGTTGTCTTTCATGATGTGCAGATTGGGGAAAACTGTCGAATTCAAAATGCAATTATTGATAAAAATTGCGTGATTCCTGATGGCTGTGAAATCGGGTACAATCGCGAACAGGACGAAAAGCAGTTCATGGTCAGTCCGAATGGTGTGACGGTGATTCCAAAAGGCATGCGTGTAATGATCCCTAGTGAGTTGAATCGTCCCGCAGCCAAAACGATGGAGTAATAACCAACTCAATGAGCTCGTGTTTGCTCTACCAGAAGAATCTTGCCGTATTGCGCAGCCGCCATCCTCACATCGCTCATAAGATTCAATCCCATCCCCTCCCCGCTTTTTTCCAAAAGAAGGTATTTTCTACCGACTCGCTTCAGTATCGGTCGTTGGCGAGTTCGGTGATGAATTCTGTAAATCAGGGCATGGATTTTTTGTATCTCCTGCAATTGGGCGACGGCCAAGTGCTTTCGTATTGCGCCCCCGAAATTACAGCGAAAAACCGTGGTGTCTTGGTGGTCGAACCAAACCGCGAACGCTTTGAATTGGCCTTGGGAAAAAACGATTTCTGTAATCTGTTTGAAAATCTTCGAATTTTCTGGGCAATAGGAAACGGGGTGAAAGAACAGATTGAAGAAATTTGGAAACACTCGTATTGCTTTCTGGCTGAGAAGGCCATGATGCATTCTGGAGAGTTGCCCGCAACACCAGAAGCGCAGAAACGCAATCAAGAACTGGTGCCGTGGATCAAAAAAGAATCACATAGAAGAAAGAAACAATATCAGCAAATGGTCAAAAACCTGCCGGATGACCTGGCAAACCACCAGAGGAGTGACTCGCGGGGCAGAATCTGGTGTTACTTGGATCTGCGCCAGAAAGCGGGTTATACATTGATCCAGCATGTGTTGATCCGAACGATTATGTATTATCTCCGCAAGTTGGGGTTTGAAACAAAGTATACCGCCTTGCAGCACGGCGAATATTACCCTCCTTATTACCGGCATTATCAATTGGCGGAATTCAAACCGGATTTGATCTTCTTGTGCAACGATTCACCGGCTTTTGAAAGTGGACTCGGGGCTGAGTATTCTCGTTCGCTTCCCATCCCCAAAGTGACTTGGTTTGCCGACGACCCGATTCATGGCGAACATTTGTTTCAACGGCATGGGGTCAGCGAAGACGAGTCGTTTTTGGTGGCGGATACCGGATGGCGTGATCCGATTGTAGAAAATGGCTGTGAGCGTGAAATCCCCTATTTGCCGGGGGCAGCGACCAAAACACGGCGGGGAAAGAAACGGGGGACGCGGAAATGTGAAATTGTTTTTGTCGGGCAGGTGAGAGACCAACGGCAGTTCTTCGCCAAATTGCCACCCGCTTGGAAAAACTATTGCAATCAGGTGATTGGCGAAAAACTGCGTTTCCCCCGGTTGAAGATCCGCGAAGTGATGAACAAATATCCGATGCCGGGTGAGCTGCCGCAAGACCGGTTGGATGAGTTCCGGCAAAAAGTGCTGTGGGAAGCCAACACACGCTTTCGGGTGCAGGTGATTCGCCAATTGGCAAAGTTTGATTTACGGGTGTATGGAAACAGCGATTGGCTGCGCTTGCTGCCGGAAGAAATCACAACACGATGCTTTAAGGGCATTTTGCGGTTTCAGCATCTATTTGAAGTGTATCGCAATGCCAAAATTACATTGAATATCCACAGTTTGCAGTCGTATACCTGTTTGAATGTGCGTGATTTTGATGTCCCCGCGGCAGGAGGGTTTTTGATTTCTGATTGGCTGCCGCACGCGGATGAAGTGTTTACACCGGGATTTGTGAACGATCTGCCCTTGGAGAAAGATTCAAAGTGTGAGATGTTTTTTTACCGCTCGGTGCAAGAACTTGAAACATTGGTGGAGTATTTTCTTCGACATGAAGATAAGCGTGTGGCCGTAGGCGAGCGGGCCCGTGAGAAGGTCATCACCGAGCATACCTACAAACAGAGAGCGGAATGGCTGGCCGGATTTTTTGATAATAAAATTGCCGATTTTCAAAACAAAAAGGGAATGGAATCATGATTCGATGCTGTTGGTATGTGGCTATTGCTTTGTTTTTTTTATCCGCATCATGGGCTCAAGAAGACGAAAAACAAAAGATCACCTTCGAATGGCTCTACAAGCAGAATGTGGATGAACACCCGGAAATCGATTTGGATATGCCTTATCATTTCAAGTGGTCGAAAGAAGGCCATCTGCTTTCATACCTGGTCTCTCGTGCAACCGAGCCACCGCATTTGGTGATATATGATCCCGCCAAAGATGCTACAGCATTTGTCGCAGCCCCGTCGGTATTGCTTCAAGCCTCCAATGCATTGCGCTCGAGTACAGCCGAGGCGGCCCTGGCACACACACCGAAGATCAACCCCCAAATTGAGTCGGCAACCGGCATGCCGGAGATCAAGCGGACCGAATGGATCGAAAGTGATTCTACACTAAACTTGCATGTTGATGATCGGGTGTACCGTTGGAATTGGAAAGAAAATCTGTTCTCCCGTGAAACCAAAGAAGAAAAAGTCAAATTGCCTGATGGCGAGAAGAGAGAACTGAGTTATTCGGAAAATGAACGGTATGCCGCATACGTTCGCAATAACGATCTGTGGGTGTATGACACCCAGCAAAAACGCGAATGGCAGCTCACCAAAGATGGCGGCGAGACGGTATTAAATGGCATCTATAGCTGGGTGTATTGGGAAGAATTGCACCATCGCAGCCGCTATCGCGCTTTCGAGTGGTCTCCATCGAATCATGCGATTGCGTATTTGCAAACCAACGAAAGCGCTGTGTCGACGTATCCCGTAACCAATTATGAAAAGCCGGTGCCTGAAACACGTCAAATGGCCTACCCCAAAGCAGGAAGCAAAAACCCGATTGTACGGCTGGGCGTGGTGCCGCTAGCCACTCAACACACAATCTGGATCGATTTGGGTGAACCCTTTGAATACATCGTAAACTTTGCCTGGTCACCGGAAGGAAAGATATTAGCCGTAGAGGCCATGAACCGGGATCAAAACCGCTTGGCGCTCTTTTTTGCTGATCCAATGACAGGCCAATGTAAAAAAGTTTTGGAAGAAAGCAGCGACACCTGGGTGCAATCGTATGGTGGACCACGCTTTCTTGAAAAAAGTGATGACTTTTTGTGGATATCTGACCGGACAGGATTCAAGCATCTCTATCGGTATTCCAAAGATGGGAAACAGATTAAGCAACTTTCCCATGGCAAATGGGGGATTCGAACCAATACTGGCGGGTTGTGGTTGGATGAAGAAGAAACACGGGTGGTTTTTCCAAGCAATTATCCATCAGCCGTAAACAAGCAGTATTATTCCATTTCGCTGCGCAACGGTAGGATTGAAAGAATTACACAAGCAGATGGAACCCATTCGCTATCCATATCAGCCGATGGGCGATTTGCTGTGGATACATTTCGTAGTGTCAACACACCAAAACAAGTGCAGGTAATAGATCGGAGAGGGAACAAAATTCGTGATATGGGCAAAACCACCATGAACGATTACCAATCGCTAAATCTGCAAACCACTGAGCTGGTTGAAATCGAAGGTCCGGATGGGAATTTGTTTTACGCCAGTATCATGAAACCGGCAGAGTTTGATCCCAAACAAAAATATCCTGCCCTCGTGAATGTGTATGGCGGCCCGGCAGGACAGATTGTGCGTAACTCATTTAGCGAGCACGGGGCCTATACATCCACAGCCTTTGCCAATGAGGGATTCGTATATGTGAAATTCGATCCGCGGGGGACACCCAACCGGGGGCGGGAGTGGGAGAATGCCTGTTACCAGAACTTTGGGGGAACACCAGTAGATGATTTGCAGATCATTGTGGATTATTTGAAAACGGTACCGTATGTGGATACCGAACGATTGGGTATATGGGGATGGAGCCATGGCGGGTACATGAGTTGCTGCGCCATGACCATGAAACCCGGCCTGTTTCAAGCGGGTGCGGCGGTGGCCCCGGTCACTGATTGGCGCTTGTATGACACCATTTACACGGAACGGTATATGGACCATCCAGATGAGAATGAAGAGGGGTATCATGATGCATCTCCGGTAAATTTTGCTGAGAATATGGAAGGGGCATTGTTTATCGGGCATGGGATTGCCGATGACAATGTGCATATCCAAAATGTGTATCGCATGGTGGATGAACTCATCAAAGCGAAGAAAGACTATACGCTGTATGTGTACCCCAATAAGGCGCATGGCATAGGGGGAGACGATCGCCGGTATCATCTGTTTTCACGAATGGTGGAGTTTTTTCAGAAACATTTAGAGTAATGAAGAAAAACGTTTTCAAAGCCAATGTGGATGAGTTTTACAATCGTGGAAACCGTTTGTGGAAAATGAATAGAAAGCAATACATTCTTCATTGCTAGTGATCGCTATGCAATAATCGACGCCTGGGTTCCACAGGGTGGAGGGTCGCCGCCTATGAAACACCTTGATGCAAGTGCTGAGATGTTAATT
>CAZEZQ010000565.1:0-4587 GCA_964516245.1 uncultured bacterium
GGGGGGTCTTCACTCGAAGAAGACCCCGACTCGATTCACCGGGCGGCAGATTCATTCAATGCGCTGGTAGAATACGCCAAACCCGCCAAGATCAATGTCATTATCGAGAATCATGGGGGGCTCTCATCGCAGCAAGGATGGTTGGCGAAATTGGCGAAGAAAATTGACAGCCCCCACTTTGGTTTGCTGCCGGATTACGGCAATTTTGGCAATGAGATTAATCGCTATGACGCCATCGAAGAAATGATGCCCTATGCCAAAGGGGTATCGGTCAAAGCCAACTGGCAGGTGGATCATACGCACCCGCGCTATGACTTGGAGCGCTTGATGAAAATTTCGATGGACTCAGGGTATTCAGGTTTTTGGGGGATCGAATCGAGCATGGCAGATTACGGCAACAATCTCAGCCCTGATGAAATCAAAAAGTTGGATTGGCAAGCGGTGAAATGGACGAAACAAGAGATTGAACGGGTTGTGATGTAAAAAGAATTTTATTTTTAAATATGTGAATTAAAATTGTTAAGAGGATATCTTTTGATATCCTCTTTTTTTATGTCTTGTTTGTAATTTATATGCATGTGGTGTAGCTGAATGTGTTACTATTCTTCATTTCATTCTGATTTACCGATGAGTTTATTTTTACACAGACCCCATTATATTCATGTATTTCTGATGAACGCTTGCAAATTAACTTCTTATATTTAAGAGAGTTATGTTTAGAAATGTAAAGTTTATAAAAATACTAAACTATATATTTTATTATAATGGTTAACTTTAAGGTGTTAGATTTTGGCTTACATGTTGCTCTAGACAATAAAAAGTTAATATCCATCTTTGGTTAAACAAAATAATTATTTGGAGGAAAACATGCTTAATATTAACAACATCAGGATGAAACCGAAATTGTTAGGATTGTTTTTAATTGTAGGGATACTGCCTCTTGCAATTGCGATATTTGTTTCACAAAACAATTCAAGTGAAACAATACGCGACCAAGCGTTCAACCAGTTGAAAGCGGTTCGTGATATGAAAAAATCACAAATCGAACGCTTTTTTGCCGAACGTGAAGGGGATATGAGTGTCTTGGTCGAGACAGTTGCTTCATTGAAACAAGAGGCGTTCGCAAAAATCGGTGTCATACAGGATTCACGTAAGAAAGAAATTGAAAAATATTTTCAAGAAGTATTAATGAATATAAGAGTCATGCAAGATGACGACAGAGTTGTTCAAGCATTAAGTACATTTCAAGATGCCTATAGTTCCGGAGGGCCTGAAGCAAATGATTGGAAACAAGCCGATTTAGAGTATGGTGTTGATTTCAGAAATTTTGTAGAAGAGTATGGATATTACGATTTGTTTTTAATCGATTCATCAGGTGATATCGTTTGGTCCGCCGCCAAAGAAAACGATCTTGGAACCAATTTGGTAAACGGGCCTTACAAGGATACAGGTCTTGCCAACGCCTACAAAGAAGGTCAAAACCAGGTCCTGTTAATCGATTATAAATATTATGAACCTTCGGGTGAGCCAGCAGCGTTTGTTGCTGGTCCAGTAAAAGATGAAAATGGCAGCCTTTTGGGTGTGTTAGCGTTTCAACTTTCACCCAAAGAAACCAATAATATTGTACAAAACCGAGTGGGTTTGGGGCAAACCGGTGAAACCTACCTATCGGGAGTAACAAATGGAAACATTAGTATGCGCAGCAACATGCTCACAATGGGTGATGGAAAATATGTAATTGGTTATGAGATAACAACTCCGTATATTGAAAAAGCATTGCAAGGCGATAGCGTAGAAGATATTTATTCAGATTCTTTAGGCAATTTGATGATGGTTTCTTCTGACCCTCTCGAGATTGATGGACTTACATGGGCAATTGTAACCAAAATCAATATGGAAGAAGCCATTAACAAGCAAATAGATGGAAAAGAATTCTTTGCTCATTACATAGAATCGTATGGGTATTATGACTTATTTTTAATCAATCCCGATGGCTATATCTTTTATACGGCAGCGAAAGAATCGGATTATAAAACCAATATTCTCAATGGACAATACAGTGATTCGGGACTGGGTAAACTGGTGGCGAAAGCCAAGCGACAGAAACAATATACCTTACAAGATTTTTTACCTTATGCCCCCAGTAACAATGAACCGGCAGCGTTTATCGCTCAACCATTATTGCACAATGGCGAAGTGGAATTGGTTGTCGCATTGCAACTTTCATTAGAATCTATTAACAACATTATGACTGAACGTTCGGGGATGGGACAAAGCGGAGAAAGCTATTTGGTTGGCAGTGACTTTTTAATGCGTTCAGATTCATTTCTGGATCCCATCAATCATAGTGTTTTAGCCTCATTTCAAAATCCAGAAAAAGGCAGTGTAAATACCGAAGCGGCACAAGCGGCACTGAACCGAAATGAAACCGGGAATAAAATAATCAAAGATTACAATGGAAATCCAGTGCTCTCAGCGTATACGCCAATTCAAGTTGGAGATACCCAGTGGGCGTTGCTCTCGGAAATTGATAAAGCAGAGGCATTCAGTTCTTTGGCTATGTGGGATCAGTATTCCTCGCGTCTCGGACTGATGGGGTGGGCTATGTTGATCTCGGCAGTGTTGATTGTATTGATTGCAGTGATTGCATTTTATTTGGCAAATAACATCGCCCATCCGTTGCTTCGGGGTGTGAATCTGGCCAATACTATGGCGAATGGCGACTTTACACAGGAACTAAAAATCGATCGCAAAGATGAAATCGGCGAGTTGGTGGATTCTTTGAATGCCATGAAGCACCGATTGAGTGAAGTCTTGTTTGGAATTCAAGAAGCGGCTGAACAAGTCTCTTCCAGTTCAGAAGAATTATCCGCCTCCGCGCAAAGCCTGGCAGAAGGGGCTTCAGAACAAGCAGCCAATTTAGAAGAGACCACGGCATCGATTGAGGAACTAACGGCCTCGATTGAACAAAATAGTGAAAGCGCCACTCAGACCAATGAGGCGGCGGTTACCGCTTCTAGTGAGGCCAAAGAAAGCAGCACCGTAGTGCTTGAAACGGTGGAAGCCATGAAGCGGATTGCTGATCAAATTTCGTTGATCGATGATATTGCAGACCAAACCAATCTGTTGGCATTGAATGCCGCTATAGAGGCCGCCCGCGCCGGTGAAATGGGCAAGGGCTTCGCTGTAGTGGCGGTGGAAGTGCGGAAACTGGCCGAACGCAGCCAACAAACAGCCAAAGAAATTAATGAACTTTCCAAGAAAAGTGTGCAGCGCGCCGAACGAGCGGGAGAAATGATTCAACGAGTTGTACCTGCTGTGCAAGACGCGGCAGAAAAAATGAATCGGATTGCTGATACGTGTCGAGAGCAATCGAACAATGCAATGCAGATTAGCAAAGCGGTTTCACAGCTGGATCAAGTGACTCAACAGAATTCATCAACCAGTGAAGAATCGGCTGCGGCAAGTGAAGAACTTGCAGGTCAAGCTCAATCGCTTCAAGGTATGATCGCCCAGTTCAAATTAGCAGAGCATTTGAAGTCAAAAACATTGCATACGAAATCATGGTCGGCAAAAGAAACGCATCCAGTGTCTCATATCCAACCCAACAATGGAAAAGGGATAGAATCGAATGAATACGAGGAGGAATTGGATTCAAATACCAATAGCCAGAAAAACCGATTGGAAGAACAATTTCATTCTTTTTAACTGTCTCTCTGTCTCTCTCATGTAATGTATGAATTTACCCCCCCCACCTATCCCGAGGTGGGGGGAAATTTTTTTATCCCTGGTTGGGTTTGCCGTTGCGGACCCAGGTGCCGTGTTGGAACGAGCCGCCCATCTTGAAGATATCGCCGGTTGAGATGACGCCGTTGCTGCCGTCGTAATCCATCCAGCGGGTGCCCCAAGGCCAATCGAGTTGGGCGCCGGTATTGTCTTGGGCATCAGGACCGGTGGAAGTGATCGACCAAGTGCCGCCTTGGCGTTTGTCGTTATTGGGGCTGCGGTTGGCCCAGGGGGTGTCGGTTCCCATCTCATAGACCGGTGCGGACGAATCGTCTCCCGCTCCCGCGATGAACTGTTGATCTGCGCGAACGAAAGGATCTCTGGGAAAACTTGATAAATAAGCAATAGGTGTCGTTAACATGCTGAGACCGATAGGCAAGGAATTGTCGGAATCGATGGGATAGGTGTTGTTGTCGATGCGATACGATTCCATGGCGGTTTCTACCGCTTTGAAATCGGATTGCACATTGGCCACTTTGGCCCGGATTTGCGCGTTGAGAAAATTCGGCACCGCAATGGCAGCCAGTATGCCAATGATAGCGACAACAATGAGAAGTTCGATCAAGGTGAATCCATTTTTCATGGTTCCATTCTCCCCAAAAAATAGGCTAGACGATGTAGTATGTACAAGATAGTCTCATTCATTTTTGTTTATAGATTGAAATTGTCAATAGAACTCGTATCCCTCACAGATTCTAACTTGTGAATGGTGAGACAATCTCCTCTCAGAATGGTTTTTTCTTCAATGAAATCAGCATTCGGGGCAGACACTGGGGTCTGCCCCTACATTTATAATATTTC
>CAZEZQ010000566.1:0-4576 GCA_964516245.1 uncultured bacterium
CCTCCCAACCTCCCCCAACTTGGGGGAGGAGTAAAATGTGGGTAAAGATCAGCACTTGAAATGGAGGAACATTAAATGGGCCGTAGTATGTATTTTCTATTCTCATTATTTTTCATGTTTATGGTGAGTGTAACCCAAGCAGGTGTATGGGAGCCGCTATTTAATGGCAAAAATCTGGATGGGTGGAAAACAATCGGCGATCAAAGTTGGAGTGTGAAAGATGGGCGAATTGTGGTAAAAGCCACTGGTGATGAGATGGGATGGCTTGTGCACGAATCGCCCTATGAGAATTTTGTTCTTTCGCTGCGTTACAAATGGCATGGGGGCAACAGCGGGATCCAGTTTCGCAGCCAGTTGGAGGGTGAAAAAATGATTGGCTATCAAGCCAATCTCGACCCTGGCCGCAATACCGCCACCGGCTCGTTGGTAGATGAAAACGGCCGTGGGTTGCTCAAAGAAACGAAACGAACGGCTGATGAAATTTTTCAAAAGGATGAATGGAACACATACGAAATCACCGCCATCGGCGATCGAATTTGGATTTGCTTGAACGGCCAACCGGCGCTCGAACTCAGTGATCCTGAAGGGGCGAACAAAGGCATTATCGCATTGCAAATGGGACCGGCTGAAAACGCAGGGTTGGAATTTGACAACATTCGGGTGTTGCCCTTGCCTGATAACACTGAGTGGATGTCATTGTTTGATGGAGAAAGCCTGGAAGGGTGGAAAGCCATTGGTGATTCTGAGTGGGAAGTGGAAGAGGGCGCGATTCATGGAACATACAAAAATTTGGGATACGGCTGGTTGATTTCTGAAGAAGAATATTCTGATTTTCATTTTGTATGTGAATTCAAAATGCCCTCGGGCAATTCAGGCATTCAATTTCGCAGTGAGCGGGTGGGTGGTATGGTGCACGGGTATCAAGCCGATTTGGCCGATGAAAGCGATTGGATAACCGGCCATTTGTATGACCAAAACCGCGATGGCGTGACCAAAAAACCGGATTATGACGTGCTCAGTGAAATCGAACTCGATGAATGGAACACCTATGAGATTACGGCAGTGGGTCCGACTGTGGAACTATTTATCAACGGCAAAAAAACCGTAGAACATACCGACCCCGACAAGCCGCGCAAAGGCATTTTCGCCTTTCAAATTCATAGCGGCAAAAAGATGGAAACGTTTTGGCGAAACATTCGCGTTTTGCCTCTCCGGTAATTTTTCATACTTTCCCTGACAAAAAGCCTTTGGCATATTGCATGCCGAAGGCTTTTGTATTGGCAGCCATTCATGTCACAATAAAATGTGGTACACAACCATGATGATTCCAAAGGAGATTTCACGATGAAACGATCGAATATATCACGAAGAAACTTTGTTCACACGTCAACCATTGCAGCTTCTGCCTTGCTGATGGGGCAATCTCAAAAAGCGGTGAGTGCCAATGAGAAAGTTCGGGTTGGGTTTATCGGTGTTGGAGGACGCGGCACCACGTTATTGAAAAATGTGTTGCGCGTTCCAGATTACCAAGTGGTCTCGATATGCGATTTGCGGCAAGAACGTGTAGACAGGGCCGTTGAAATCGCCCGCGTGGAGGGACAAGAACCAAATCCTTACAATGATTTTGAATTGATGTTGGAAAATGAAGAGTTGGATGCTTGTATTTGCGCCACTGAGGTGGCCAACCACGCCAAGGTGGTGATCCCCGTATTGGAAGCGGGATTGCATTGTTTTAGTGAAAAGCCGATGGAATCCACTGTGGAAAAGGTGGACGCCATTGTGAAAGCGGCCAGGAAAGCCAAAGGCATCTATCAAATTGGGTTTCAACGGCGTTACAATCCTGTATTTCATACTACCATCAAAGCAGCGCAAGATGATACTTTGGGGGGGATCACGTTTCTGCAAGGCCATTGGTATTTCCCCTGGCCGGTCAGAGGTTGGGTGCTGGATGTTGATATGTCTGGCGGCAAGTTGGTCGAACAAGCGTGCCATCATTTGGATGTGTTTAGCTGGGTGCAAAAGAACCAAAACCCGGTTGTGTGCCATGCTATGGGGACGATTACAGTCGATCATGAAAAACACTATCCCCACATGGCAGAAGACCATTCTTCGCTGAATTATCAATTCGCGGATGGAAAGATATTGTCATATACCCATTTCTCGTATATGCCGGAGAAATTCTTTGCCGAAAAATTGTGGGTGATGAAAGACGAAGGGATCGTAGACTTAAACAAGGGATTGCTTTATCCCAATGATGCAAAAGAGAATGATCCTGAAGAAATTCGGATAGCCGCAGAAACCGATTTTTACGAAGGAACGTACGATCAATTTGTCAGCTTTGCCCGGCACATACGAAACAATGAGACTCCAAACAACAATGTTGAAACCGGCCGGGTCTCAACCTTGATGGCGATCATGGGGCACCAAGCGATGTACAACCGCAATCAAGCAAGTTATGAACCCAGCCAAATCCGCTGGGAAGATTTGGGCAGCACGACTGATAAGGCGTAAGTCTACAAACACCACTCGCAATTTAGGGGGAGTTCATGATATTATTCAGTTAAGACGATCCGGCAAAAAGTTATTTTTGGAGCGCAGGCGTCCTCGCCTTCAACTACATATAGAGCAGGCGGGACGCCTGCGCTCCAAGATGTGGTACATCAAAATGCTGGATTTTACTTTTTGCCGGATCGTCAATTAATGGCTCCCCCTTGTATTCTTTTCATTTATATTTTGATGTATAATTTCTATAAAACAAATTGTAGGACATTGTATTGATAATGGAAACTGCAAAAGAAATCATTCACAAAATTGAATTACTTCCAGCTAACGAAAAACAACAAGTGATTGATTTTTGCCGCTCGTTCAAAAAGCCAAAACAATTGAATCCTGAATTTGAAAAGCATCTGAATCAATTGGCAGAAGAGGTTCAACAAGGGGTAAACGTAAGCCCAACTTTTACATCGATGGATGATGGAAATAAAATTTCATAAGACATTCCGAAAATATTATAGGAAATTATCAACAAAACAACTATCTCTCGTTGATCAAGCATTGCAAAAGTTTCAAGTAAATCCGTTAGACCCAAATCTATATAACCATGAGCTTCAAGGTAAACAAAAGAACTATCGCTAAATTGCTGCCGGTGGAGATTTGCGTATAATTTTCCAAGAATTTGATAATTATAATTTTGTTTTGTTTCATGATGTGGGGCCGCACGCACATGTAGATAAATAATCATTCCTTCTTTAAGAAAAATTCCCCATTCCACTGAAACCCCTCTTCAGCAAAACCTTTGAACTCATCTGGATTGGTGATTTGGTTTTCGCAGAGCCAGCGGACAAAACGGCCTTTGATGTATTTGCCCTGATGGCCCGCTGCAACTGTCTTGCCGCCTTTTTCTACCGCAAAATTTACGGCAATGCCGTTGTCATATATCACCGCTTTGCGATGGGCATTCGGCAGCAAATCGATTACAAAGGTGTCTTTTAGCTGCTTTTCAATGATGGGTTTCCAATAATTGACGGCATCGAGTTTGTCGATTTTCAATTTGTAATCGGGAATTTTGTCTTTGGGTTTGATCAAACCAAAAACAGCGGAGAGTATGCGAATATGTTTGTCAAAAAAAAATTTGCTTTCGGGGGCAAGGGAGGGATAATCGATGGCGTCATACACGACGCCCGTGTAGCGTTCCACTGCATTCATGGTGCCCGCGGTTAAGATGGTTTTGTTGGCGGTGATCGAGTGAAGCAGCGCATTCCCTTTAACACCCAATAGTTTTTCCCAATCGCCATCGAACGAAAGCAAACGGTCGATCATGGCCCGTTGGGCCGCGTTGGGTTTGACCGGCTTCCCGTCTCCGTCTGGTTTCTTCCCTTCGGATGGAGGGATCAATATGAGTGTGTTGGATCCAGACATAAACGCTCCAATTGTCCAATCTTATTTGTTGTCGTATGTTGCCACCAGCATGGAGATATCGTCATGAATCACATTGCCGCTATGTTGAATGACCGATTGGTGCACCTGTTCGCATAACGCTTTGCCATTTTTGTCTTGGTGATTGAGAAGCAGATCTTCAAACGCTTGCTGGCCGAATAAGCGATCCTTATCCGGTGTGCGGGCTTCTGTTATGCCGTCAGTATATAAAACGATCCGGTCACCCGCTTTCAAGGGAACTGACATCGTTTCGTGGCGTTTGTGCAAGGGATGGAAGAGCCCCAAAAGTGTAAACGGTCCATGCATTTCAGTTAATTGGCCTTCAGAAGAGATATGAAGCACGGGTGGATGGCCGGCGCAGGCGGCGGTGCAGGTTTCTGCTTCGAAATCCAATTCCACGGCGGCAAACGAAAAGAACAAGGTTTTCGGGAGCAATACTTTTCGGGTTGCCAGGTTCAATTGCATAATCAAATCATCCGGACCCAATACTCCTTCTACCAATATACGAGTTACCCGGGCTTGAATGTAACTGGCAATCAAAGCTGCGGCGATGCCGTGGCCCACAACATCACACACGGTTAAATACACTTTGCTTTCGCTTATTTTGCGTACGTAAACATAATCGCCGCCGATCCCGATC
>CAZEZQ010000567.1:0-3579 GCA_964516245.1 uncultured bacterium
ATGGGAGAGATTTTTGTAGCCCAAGCGTTCACTAATGTCTTTGATAGGAATCACAGTTTCGCGCAAAAAGCGCTTGGCTTCGAGCATGCGCAGGTTGAACAAAAACTGTCCAGGCGATGTGCCTACATAGCTTCGAAACAAAGAGCGAAAGTGGCTGTTGGATAGCCCCACTTCAGAAGCCATGTCGTCTACGCTCATGCTGTGGGCTTGCCAGCTCACCCGCAAGCGGTCAACCAGCCCGGCAATCGCTTCTTCGTGGTGGTTCATTTTGCGTTTTTGGAATTTTTGTGATTTTAGTTCTCCAAGGCACAGCACCATCGCGGCCACACGCAGGTCATACAAAAACGGATCATCTTCATAAGAAGCCCATCGAATTGTGAGTTCGATGTTGTGAAACAAGTTGCCGGAATACTGCCCTTGATAAATTTCATAATCATGGCTTTTCCCAACTAGGGTCTTGAGCACTTGAGGCTGGTATTCAGCATTCTCATTGATATCGAAATGTTGTACTGAAGTTTTGGCGACAGGCGTAATAGCATATCCCTGAAATGGCGTAAGGGGATAAATTAAGATGCCTTGCCCAGCGCTAAGGCGAACATGGTCTCTTTCTAACAAACGCAGAAAGACTTCGCCTTCTTGTATAAAGAGCAAATCAAAATGAGGCCAGGTAACCGGACCAATTTTGTTGTTCTCATCGTGTTGGCCATAACTATGCAAATAAAAATTGATGATCTTCATAATCCGTATATAGAGTGGAATAAGTTTATATGAAACCTCTTGCATGGAACGAAATTCGCGGCAACTGGGTTCCTGTTTTACTTCCGTATAATGATCGGGAGCAGATTGATTATACCCTCCTTGAAGAGGAAATTGAAATTCTGCTGCATTATGATGTCAGTGGGATTTACACCAACGGAACCAGCAGCGAATTTTACAATCAGACCGAAGAAGAATTCGACCGGATCAGCGAGATTACAGCCCAGCGATGCCATAAAGCAGAAAAGGCTTTTCAAATTGGTGTGAGCCATCCCAGCCCCTGGGTATCTTTTCAACGCGCAAAACGCATTGCGTCTCTCGAACCGGGAGCCATACAGCTGATATTGCCGGATTGGTTCGCACCCAACGACCGAGAGATTCGTGATTTTATGACACGCATGGCAGAAGCAGCCGCCCCGGCTGGCCTTGTGCTTTACAATCCATCTTTTGCCAAACGAGTGTTACAACCCCATGAGTGGGATGCAATCAAAAAGGATGTTCCAAATCTTGTAGGAGTGAAAGCAGCAGGAGGGGGGGCGGAGTGGTATCGAGAAATGCGTGAGTTTGCAAAGGAGATTTCGGTGTTTATCCCAGGGCATCATCTGGCCAGTGGGCTAAAACAAGGAGCGCACGGGGCGTATTCGAACGCAGCATGCCTGCATCCCCAAGCGGCGCAAAATTGGTATGAGCAAATGCAAAGCAATATGGCCGCGGCGCTGGAATTGGAAAAACGAATTCAAGCATTCATGGAAAGCTATATTGAACCCTACATTACAAAACAACATTATTCCCATCAGGCAGCGGACCGCTTGCTTGCAATGATCGGTGGATGGAGCAATATCGGACCCCGTTTACGCTGGCCCTATCAGTGGATTCCCTTAGAAGAAGCCGTGCGCCTGCGGCCGGTTGCCCAAGAGATGCTGCCTGAATTTTTTCTGTAACAAACTACAGTAGTCTGTCACAGATTGATTGAGGGATTATATTCTGAAGATCCAGCAAAAATTCCGATATAGAAAACGACTACACAATATATAGTAACGCGGCCATCCAACCTGCACTGTATGGTGTTGCAGGCGAGGACGCCCACCAAGGCGCGTCTATGACCTGCGCTCCAAAAAAGACTTTTTGCCGGATCATCATTGATTGAGAAGCCGTTTTATTTGGAATTTGATCAAAAGGGTGAACCGAAGTTCACCCTTTTGATTCATCCAAGTGTTTGTTGGTGGGCTAAAGCCCACCTTACATTTTGCAGAAAACTTTAAGCTACCGATTGGGCGGCTTGGAGAGCCTGGTCGTAATTGGGGTGTTCTGTGACTTCGTTGACAATTTCTTTGTGGGCGATTTTCCCTTCTTTGTCTACCACCAACACGGCGCGTGCAATCAGGCCCAATTCTTTAATCAAGAGACCGTATTTGTTGGAAAAATCACGGTCTTTGTAATCGGAAAGACAAACCACCGAATCGGTTTTGTGGGTTTCGCAAAAACGCTTTTGGGCAAAGGGGAGATCCATACTTAAGGTAAAAACTTTGGCGTTAAGTTTTCCCGCTTCTTCGTTAAAGCGTTTGGTTTGTTGTTCGCAAAGAGGGGTATCCAATGAGGGCACTGTCGACAAAACCACCACTTGGCCTTTGTAATCGCTCAGTTTCACCGGCTCTAAACTGTTATTCAACACTGTGAAATCTGGGGCGGGGTCGCCGACTTTCAGATCTTCACCCAAAAGAGTCATTGGGTTTCCTTTAAACGTAATCGCACCTGCTCGTTCCATTGTTATCTCCTTTTTGAAAATTTGATTGGGAATCTAAGGCATTGTTTCAACATTTATTTTGACCCTATCGATGTGATTCTTAAAGTCAAGCGATTCGCTTGCTGATTTCTTGTTCTGATTGCAGGGATGGGGAAGGTATTTTTGATAATTTTGAATTGAATCTACTAAATGTGACGCGGCAAGACCGGCTAGTTTTTTTGAGCCTTCGAACGATGTGTGGATGTGGTCTACAAAATAGGGCTTTTTCCTGTCATGGCTTCGGAAGCATCGATCAGCATGGTGTTTTTTTGCTTCGCCACTTGATGAATGATTGTATCGGTTTTTCAGAACGCCCTGCAGAGTTGTTCGTGTTGAATGGGTTGGCATTCGTAGTGGATTCGTTTTTTTTTGTTCAGCCGTATTGTTTTTAGAAACCAGTTTGGCTTGCGTCATCAAAATTGGAACGGCAACGATATTGCGGGCCAAATCAACAAACATTTCCAAAGCCAGTTGGTATTGCGACAATGCGGCAGCGGTGATTTCTTTGGTTTTTTCTTTGGATAGATTTTCGGCCAATGCCGACCTAGGCCTGCCGCCATATCGAATACCGATGAACCTCCATAAATGATAATGCGGATTGTATTTGCCGGTTTTTCAGCTTCGAAATTGGCACCACGATATCCTTTGGAATGAATACGGCATTTCTTTCCATCCCAAAGAGTCACGGTTTTTTCTTTCCTGCAAACACCAACTTTGAGAACAGTGCAGGGTCGAATGCTAACGAGCGTTCTTTTTTATGGCGGGAGTGGTGTATCCATAAGGTGAAAACAAGCGGACATAGATCTCGCCCCAGAGGAGAGCGAACACGAAACATGCGGCAAGAATGATTGTAACAAAAAAACATTTTTTTCTTGAGTGAAATGTTTGCCATGGGAGGTTATTTAAATATATATTGGAATTCGTTATCGATCATAATTTCGATTTTTATGTAAAAAGTTTACTCAGTTTAAATTGCCTTTGAATCAAAGGGCTAAAATTCAACTATAGTATAACCTCATTAGAAATCGCAAATTATGTTG
>CAZEZQ010000567.1:3589-4568 GCA_964516245.1 uncultured bacterium
ATGAGACCGTTGCTAGCGATGGAGCAGCCCATGTTTAGTGAAGTTTGCCCTTCTGTGTTGGTAATCTTACCCCCGGCTTCTTCGACAATTGGGATGAGAGGGGCGATATCCCAGATGTGCATTGTGGGGTCGATCATGGCGTCGGCTTTGCCGGTGGCAAGGAGGTAGTAGCCGAAGCAATCGCCCCAAGTGCGGTGGAACTGGAAGCGATTTAACAAATTGAGAAAGCGGTCTTGCCCCCAGACTTTCATCCCTTTTTTTACGTTGGTGGTCATTAAGGCAGCCTCATCGATTGTTGGTGTTTTTGAGACACGGCATGGTTGTTCGTTTACGAAACAACCATTCCCCTGCAAGGCCGAGACCGTTACGGCAACCGGCGGGAAATGCATCACGCCAATTATTGGCATGCCATTTTTTTCAACCGCAATTAACGTCCCATAGAGAGGGACATTGCGAATGAAGCTTTTGGTGCCGTCGATGGGGTCCAAAATCCACCGAAATTCACTTGTACCTTCTTTTTCGCCATATTCTTCGCCCAGAATGGCGTCATCGGGAAAGCGTTTGTCCAGCTCATTGCGGATCAACTCTTCAGTGGAGCGGTCGGCAATGGTGACTGGAGAGTGATCTGCTTTGGTGATGATTTCTATATTTTGGCTGAAGTATTTAAGCGTGTTGTCTCCTGCTTGCTTCGCCAATTGAATGGCATATTCATAGATTTCTTTCATATATCGTCCCTAAGTAATTATGGAATTTTTTTGTGGTTCTATTATAAAAAGCATTTGCAACTGAATAAGGGGGAGTTTCGATCCAATTTAAGCAGCAAACGTGTAACCGGCTCGGTGTGAGCTGATTGATAATTCGATTCAATCGCACCAAAAAACGCGTGAGACATCCAACGCTAATACCTCAATGCCTTTTATCATTAATTTGGATTGTGCTGGCCATGTATATAAATCAGAAGTCGTTCAATCAAACCGGC
>CAZEZQ010000568.1:0-4563 GCA_964516245.1 uncultured bacterium
GTAGATGCAGGCGAGGACGCCTGCGCTCCAAAAAAGACTTTTTGCCGAATCGTCAGCTACGCGAATCAAAAGACCGATTCGCTTTTAGCCCATTTACAATTAGTTGGAAGAGACTGTATTCATTTTCATTGAGAACGAGTTGATGCATCCAGAATCGTAATTCCCACAAGTTCATAATCCTTATATCGTAAAAGAATTCCATCATCAGTCATTTCCGTGGTTGTAGATTGCTGGGGACGATGAAAACTTATGTAGAGTACATCGGCTTCTGAATCATAATCCACCCAGAACCGTCTTTCAGGAAATTTCAACAACAATGGGATAGCTTGCGTTACAGTTTGGACTGTTTGAGAATCTATGTTTTGTTCCATATAGCCTTCTTTCGATTCACTTTATTATTGTAATAAGCAGTTATGACAAAACCATCTTTTCTATTTACTTGCCTATAGATTACAAATAGATATAAATGTTTTCCATAGTTCCTAACAGCAATTAAAGAACTGCCATATCCTCGCAATACGAGATCAGGATTAGAAACAGTTTCCAATACATCATCATAATGGCCTGCTAATTCATCATGGTTTTCAATAATATGAAACCAACGTTCTTCGGTCAATCTGATTGAAACACCATCAACCGACAAGACTGTATCCATAGTCAACTACTAGTCTCATTAGAATTTCCATTTAAGTACAATCATATTATACACGATAAATATAAAAGTTTAATTAGGGGAAAAAATCTACCTCCTTGAAACCATTTTCCTTATTAAATCATATAAGAACAAAACGGAAATATCGATTCAGATGGAGTTTTATTAATTAGTCATGCTTGTCTTTTGCAAGCATGTCCAAAGAGCATATCGTTTGAAAATTGGATGAATGGTGAAATCGGTTTCACATTGGGGGCGCATGGAGTGCAAATAATCGATTAATTCAGGCTCATAGCGAACATGAAACTTGGCCAGCCACCAGGTTAACAGGCCTTGGAACCATTTCGGGAGATCTTTCTGATCCCAAAAATCGACAATATACAGATAGCCGCCGGGTTTGAGGTTATCGAACGCTGTTTGCAGAGATTCTTTCCAAGTTGGTATCATCGTCAGCGCATAAGAGAAAAAGACAATATCGAAAGGCTCTTCAAGACTGAATGTTTGTTTGTAGTTCACCTGATCCGCCAAAGCAGGTTCAAGCGAGATCCGGTCTCCCACCTTGGCATGATCCGCATTTTGGCGCGCGGTAATTAACATCTCTTTGGAGGCATCAATCCCATAAAAATGTGCTTGTGGATGTTTTTTGGCAAGGATAATCATGTTCCGGGCTGTACCGCAACCCATTTCTAAAACCCGGTCTCCCGCTTGTATCGGCATTTCCCGAATGATCGTATCCCGGCCTAATAAATAATATTTGCGCGTGAGATCATAAAAATACCGCTGATAGCGATAAATATTGTCCATTAATTCTTCGTGTTTCGTTGCTGTAGAAGTTTCCATAAGTAATTTAATTTTTTTGTTTTATCCAGAAAGATTCTTCGCTTTGCTCAGAATGACAGTATGTCTTGGAATGACAATGTTTTGGACTCACAGAAACTTTAAGGCTTATTAAATACTGAGATTCAAGAAATTAAACAAGAAAAATTCAAGGAGAATCTAATCGTTTAATACATACAAATGAAATCCACCGTATATCGCTGAGCGGTCTTGCTTGTAAAGTTCTTTCGAACGCTGTTCTTCATAGGTATAACGATTCAATAACGATTCTGGCAGGGCTCCTTCAATGGGTGATTTCCAAGATGCTGTACGAAAGATTACCCGGCTGCCGGGCATCCCCACCCGGGCTACTTCGCTCCACAACTCAGTAATTTCATCATCGTTCATCCAATCTTGTGAATCCAGGAAAACAAAACGGTTTAAACTATTATCTGGTTGTTCCTTCAGATACTGTGTTGTAGAACAATAATTTAAATTCACTCGCTTCAAGTTGTTTTTCAACTTTTCGTAATGTTCCTCTTTTAGATAATCAGGCACTGCTTTCCGGTTTTCAGTATCATAGCGCCGCCCAAACGCTTGCCAGGCAAAGTAATTATCTTCCAGTGGAAAATCCAGAGCCATTCTACGCACACGGTTATGACAAAGTTCATGAATACGGCCTTCAGATTCTTCTTTCATATCTTCGAATTGCTGGGGAGGTATCCCCAAACTGTAATAGGTAAGTGGAGAACTCCCTAGAAATTTTACAATCCGTTTTTGGAAAAATGGTTCGAATTTCGCGATAAACAAAGCTTCCCGTTCGCCTTGATTTTTACATTGCAGCATTTTTTCAGGATCACAAGCAAACCACTTAGAAAGCCGGTGAACAAACCGGATAAACAAACCCATTGCTCCATAATTGTATAAATTCTTGGAGAAATACCCAATACGAGGACCGCGAAATCCAGCCGAGCTATCCCAGTAAGCACGAGTTTCTTCATCCAAATGATCACGGATGTATCGATTATAATTTTCCACATTTATTGCTTGATTGGCGTGACCGAAAAATAAGAAAAAATCTTCATAGGAAGGCAAGCTGCGCAATGCTTCAAACTTCAGTTTTGTGAGAAATAGGTGGTATTTATTCAAATCAACCACATGAATCGAATGGGGCAAAGCCGTTAGATAATTTAGGATGTTACAACCACCGGATGCAATGGTTAATATCCGACTCTCTTCATCCAACTGCATGGCTTCCATATCCACACGAGGATCTTCCCATATTTGGTTATATACGAAACCATCAAACCAAAAAGTGAAAAGTCTCTCAGATATTCCTTTTATGCTAGTAATTGGATTGTGTTCTACTGCTTTTTTTATGGTAGCTTGTGCTGTGGCAGGCATTTGTCTTGGTATGACTCCTAAAAAATAATCAATCTTTTGCCGATTCTGCTTTGAAAATCATATTTTAAGACAATCCGGTAAAAAGTCCAAGCATGCAAACAGTATCGTCATATATTGGAGCGCAGGCGTCTCGCCTGCACTATATGTTGATGCAGGCGTCTCGCCTGCGCTATATGTTGATGCAGGCGTCTCACCTGCGCTATATGTTGAAGCAGGCGGGGACGCCCACCAAGGCGCGTCTATGACCTGCGCTCCAAATTAGACTTTTTGCCGGAATGTCTTTTAAATTTTATTTTGGATGTGAATATTTCAAAAAATCAAGCCAAATCGGGGATTTCCAATAATTTACAAATCTTACGCGCACTCAAATTTTGCGAGAATAGATAAAAGGCTGGAAAGAAACGAGTTCTAGCAACTTGGTTCAAAAAGAACTCTAAAAATTGGAAAACACGCGGATGGTCAAGGCTTGTTCTATTCGATAAATAAATGATTCCCCGGTCAAGAACTTTCATTCCTGTAAAATGATCGACATCACCATTGCATTCGTGTAAATTAAAAAGAAGATCGATCCATACTGCAATTTCTTCATTTAGGTTCGTTAGGTTAAGATCTTGTGGAACTATTTTGGCTTTTCCGCCTGCAATATACTGAAAATATTCCCGGAACGTATTCCCTTTTGATAGCGTGTAGGCTTCTCCGATTTTTCCTATGTGAGTATCGGTTGAGGCTGTCATCCCTTTGTTGTATTTTGATGCCAGCCAAATGGCCATCATATTCTTTCGACGAACGCGTTTCATATTGTATTCGATAACAGGAAACCGTTGAATTGTATCTTCAACAGCTTGATATTCTGGTTTTTCTTTCCCAACAAACCAGAAAGGATGATTATAGGTAAACGGCAAATCTTGATCTTTGCAAAAATCAATAAACGTTTCAATATTTCGGTCCAATTGAGTGATACGTTTTAACTCATAAAATTGTGGCTTATTCAGTTCATACACATTGATATGAATCGTATGCCCTACTCGAATTGGATCAAGCAAAGTCATTTCTACGCCTGTAACCAGATTTTCTCGCTCCCATCCGATGATATCATAGGCATCCATCGTATCATGATCAGTAAATGTTATGTAATGCAGGCCTTTCTGGCGAGCGTTTTGATAAATGGCCTCAGGATGGAATTCTGGCGTAGGTAAAACATCGTGAGAGCAAGAAGTATGAACGTGCAAATCTGCCGCTAACCAACCGGATTCAAGCTCGTTACGACCTTGTTCTTCTGTTAATATCCGGTCAGCGTAATGTTTTTGTAGCAACATAAGATATGATACACTCCACGCTACATAGCATTAGTTATAGTAACGTACAATATCATTTTTGCAAATTTTATAAAAGAGCCAACTCATATTTTAAGCATGTTTTAAAGCTCCATGAATGGTACTCGATATTTTGAAATATACCAAGCTGTTTTGCACAAAATTCAACACAAACTTATTTCTGAAAACTACGAAAGAATGGTAAAGAAATTCCCAAAAAGCAGGCTGTATAGAGTAACAAAATACCACATTCAAGATAAATTGATTCAAATGACTTCCCGAATGATATAACATCATAAAGCCCTTGCAAACCCCAATAGGTGGGAGTGAACATGGCGATGGTTTTCACTGTATCCGGAACAATTTCCAGCGGCCACC
>CAZEZQ010000569.1:0-4563 GCA_964516245.1 uncultured bacterium
TCAAAGAGAAAATTTATGCTTTAGAAAGTGACGCCAATTTGAATTTGTTGATACGGTAGATCAAGTTTTAGATATTACGATCCTGAACTCAAAATCACGAACTTCATCCAAAGCAAAGTCTTCCAAATCAAAGTTATCGAAGTCAAAATCATCCAGATCGAAACCGAAATCGAAGCCATCCAATATTAAGCCGGCCAGACAATGACGTAACTTTGCCATTGGACGTTACTTTGTCATTGCCTGTTCCGTAACATAAACCAAAATCATCAAAGTGAACGGCAAAAGTAAACTTATCTTTTATAAGGAGAAGAAATAATGTTCACATTGCGAGTGGCCAAAGCCCAAATGTTCAAGACTTTTGTGGTGTTGCCTTTATTTCTCCTGCTCATGGCAGGAGTGTCAGATTCGTTCGCCCAGAACAAAGATTTCGCCCAGCAACTCTCTGCGAGTTTTCGTGAAGCGGTCAAAGATGTGCTCCCTGCCGTGGTCAGTATCAAAGCAGAACGGAAAGTCGAACAGACAGAACACAGAGATATCCCTGAAATGTTCCGCCAATTCCTGCCGGAAGAATTTTGGGACAGGATGCCGCGCCGTACACCCCGGTGGCAAGGATCAGGTGTAATCATTACCGGAAATGGTGAAATTCTTACCAACAATCATGTCATTGATGAAGCGGATGAAATCACTGTTACATTGAATGACGAGTCCCAATACGATGCCGAAGTTCTTGCGGTTGATCCAGAAACAGACATTGCGCTAATTAAAATCAAGGGTGAAGGGTCTTTCCCCTACGCCCGTTTGGGTGATTCCGACAAATTGCAGGTGGGTGATTGGGTGCTCGCCATTGGCAATCCGTTGGGATTCAGCCACACGGTCACGGCTGGAATCGTCAGCGCCAAAGGCAGAACCAGTGAAGATGTCCCCATAAGCAATGAACAATTCATGATCAAAGATTACATTCAAACCACAGCCGCCATTAATCCAGGCAATAGTGGCGGTCCCTTAATCAATCTCGATGGTGAAATCATCGGAGTGAACAACGCTATCCAAACCGCCGGTACTCCCTCCAATTTGGGCATCGGCTTCGCCATTCCTTCCAACCTCGCTGGTAAGGTGATCGATAGCTTAAAGAAATACGGCAAAGTCCGTAGAGGATACATCGGCGTTCAACTCTCTTCTTTGGATTCCAGCATGTCTGAATACTACCAACAAGAATATGGAATCAGCAATGGCGCTCAGGTGCTTGAAGTTCTTGAAGGCACACCCGGCGATGAGGCCGGCTTGGAACACGGTGACTTGATTATTGAATTTAATGGTAAAAAAGTGAAAAATGCCGGCCACTTGGTGAAGCTGGTAACCGATATGCCTGTCGGTGAAGAAGTGGAACTAAAAATACTCCGCAAAGGTGAAACCAAAACAATTGATCTAACCTTGGCTGAACGGCCCAGCAGCGATCAGGTTGCCCAAATGGCCCAACCGAAACAATCGCTCAGTGAAGAAATATTGGGAATCACCATTGAAACGATGACCCCCGAACTTTCAAAGAAATTTAAATATGAAAATGAATTGAAAGGCGTGGTCGTAACCAACGTTCAGCCGGATAGCGTGGTTCCTCCCGGTGAAATTCAAGTTGGTGACGTGATTACCGAATTTAACGACCGGCCGGTTGAAACCGAAGCGGAATTTAACAAGATTCTCTCTGATGTTCGTAAAAAAATGAAAGACGAAGGCATCGACGAGCGTGTAATTTTGTTCTACGTGCATCGTGCCGGAGAACGCTTGTATCCAATCTATGTCGCTCCAACAATTGAATTAAAACAGCAACCAGAAGAAGAACAACAACAATAATTGATATTCTTGTATTAACTTTGTATTTTCACGAAATGGGCCGCTCGAAAATGGGCGGTCCATCTTATTGGTACATTTTGTTATCGGGGAAACAATGAAACTTTTATACAAAATGCCAGAACAGCATTCTCATATCCACAATTCCTTGACATTTCGATAATTGGCTCTTCAATGAGTTTGATGAGGCTGCTTACGGTTTATTCACTTTCCACTCACGATGTTAAAAAATTGTTTATGGAACGATACATTTTAAGGAGGAGAACGTTATGGCTTACGAACTTCCGAAATTAGATTATCCCTATGATGCACTCGAACCCCACATTGATGCGAAAACGATGGAAATTCACCACTCGAAACACCACAACGGGTATGTCACCAAGGTGAACAACGCCATCAGTGGGACGGAATTTGAATCGAAAAGCGTTGAAGATTTAATTTCAGATCTGAATAGTGTACCTGATAACATCCGCACTGCAGTACGCAACAACGGCGGCGGCCATGCCAATCACAGCCTCTTTTGGAAAGTCATTGGCCCCAATGGTGGTGGAACCCCTTCGGGAGATTTGGCATCCGCCATCGAATCAGATATCGGCGGCTTCGACAAGTTCAAAGAAGATTTCACCGCCGCCGCGTTGGGACGCTTCGGCAGCGGTTGGGCTTGGTTGATTGTCGATGGTGGAAAACTTAAAATCACAGATACGCCCAACCAGGATTCCCCCATAATGGAAGGCAAAACCCCCATTCTAGGAATCGACGTTTGGGAACATGCCTACTATCTCAAATACCAAAACCGCCGTCCCGAATACGTCGAAGCCTTTTACAACGTAATCAATTGGGACGAAGTCGCAAAACGCTATGACGCGGCCAAATAATTTATTATTGGCTAATGCTGTAATGGAAACAAAACAAAGGGCGTCTTGCTACCCCCAACAAGCCCCCTTCATGTAGGGTCAGGTTGTTTGACCCATCATGAAAAATCCATTACCCGAATATTTGTATGATTCATGATGAATGTAGGGGCACGCTGCAGCGTGCCCCTACAACAATAGACTCATTCATTTCACAGCGTAATAAATTCTAAACAACTCCAATGAATATGTTGTAAAACACATGCACAAAATAATAATTGCATTGGTTGAACTAACACACTCAAAATATTAGGTTTAAAAACATGTGAGTTCGCTAGACAGAATCTCAAAAAATTATTACCATCGATAAAAGCTATTTTCAATAAAACCAATTCATAAAAAATGAATTGGTTCCTCAAATACCATATATACATCCATTGGGGGAAAGAGGAAATTTTGAAAGGAGACGGCCATGTCTGACCGAAATGGAAGTCCACCCAAAGAAGAGAAACGAGGATTTTCACGCCGTTTGTTTATGAAAGGAATGGGAGGCGGAATGGTAAGCGCCTCTGCTGTAAGCGGTGGATTGCTAGCCGTTTCTGAAGCCCGCCAAGCCGCCGCTCAAGAAGATGCGCAAGGTCCTGGTTTGACCCGCATCACCCTGAAAATCAATGGACGCACCTATAACGTCAATGCCGAACCCCGGGAAACCTTGCTTGATGTGCTGCGCAGCCGCTTGGACCTCACGGGATCCAAACTGGTTTGCAATCACGGCAGCTGTGGAGCCTGCACCGTCCACGTGGATGGCAAGGCTGCCTACGGCTGCATGATGCTCGCCATTCAAGCCCAAGGCAAAGAAATTCGCACCATCGAAGGGCTGGCCGATGGCGATAATCTTCATCCCGTTCAAGAAGCCTTCATCGAAACCGATGCCCTGCAGTGTGGATTCTGCACCCCCGGTTTCGTGATGGCCATGAGCGCTTATTTGGAAGAAAACCCCAAAGCCGATATGGATCAAATTAAAGAAGGCATTTCTGGCAACCTCTGCCGCTGTGGAACCTACACCCAGATGATCGAAGCTGCCGAAGTCGCCAAAAGAAAGATAGGAGGGTAATCATGCCGAAAAAAGTATCAACCCTCATTGGATATGAAGGAAACACCAAGCCCATCGAATACGAAGTTCCCGATAACGAGCCAGGATTGTGGGGCGCTGATTACGATTTCTCTGTTGTTGGCAAGAAGGATATCACCCGTGTCGACGCGCTCGAAAAAGTGACCGGCAAGGCCAGATATTCCTACGACATCAACCGGCCCAATATGCTTCATGCCCGATTGGTTACCTGTCCTCATTCTCATGCCCGTATCGTGAGTGTTAATATGAGCAAAGCGGAGAAAATGCCCGGTGTGCATTCGGTCATGAAATTCGACAACGTCGAAGGCCAAACGGCCAAATGCGCCGGATGGTTCGTGGCCATGGTTGCGGCCGAAACCGAACAACAAGCCCACGATGCCGCCCGGGCTGTCGAAGTCGAATACAAAGAACTTCCTTTCGTTGTAGATCCCGAAGAAGCCACATTGGATGAATCTGCCCGTGTTCGCAAAGGCGGCAATGTCGAAGGTCCCCGCACCCGCGACAAAGGCGATGTCGACCAGGGCTTTCAAGAGGCCGATGTAATCAGCGAAGGCAACTACAGCACCCAGGTGCAAACCCACTCCTGCCTTGAAACCCACGGGTGCGTGGCCGAATGGGATGGCGATGAACTGACGGTATGGCATTCCACCCAGGGCATCTGGTCGGTCTCCAAAGGCATGGCCAATGCCTTCAATATTTCGGATTCCAATTCTCGCTGTATTACTCAATACATGG
>CAZEZQ010000570.1:0-4562 GCA_964516245.1 uncultured bacterium
CATTTAGCCATCTGAAAGCATTTTTATTTCGCCCATATACAGGGCTAGGGGTTTTATGTTTCTTTTTTCCAGGGGCGATTGCCCCTGGCTATCATATTGCGCCCCCGTTGGGGCTGGAAATTTTTTTTATTCGGCTAAATGGATACCAATATACGGTAATGTAGGTATTTAATCTGCACTGTATATTGTTGCAGGCGGGGACGCCCACCAAGGCGCGTCTATGACCTGCGCCCCAAAAAAGACTTTTTGCCGGAACGTCTATACTGAGCGCCATTTACACTCGGTGTTTTACTGCTCATTGCCAGAAAGCCCCACTTGTGGATTCACTTTTTCAGTCAAGTTCTGATCGATTATGGTTTTATTTCCACGGGATATTTTTATATAGCCCGCTGCATTACCACTTTTCGAAAATGTGGCCGTGACCGTTTTATCATTTGCTTCGAATTGAACTCCAATTGAATCATTGTTTTCGATCAATTCCGATTCAACCATTGAGGATTGAGTTTGATCTCCCACTTGAATCAAATGTAAGAAGATATCCTCTTTTTTCGGAGTCTCAGGGGATACTTCCATTCTCCAATTTCCCCACAATGCTTTGTCGCCCCAGCGTTCTTTGACTTCGGGAACCACATCCCAATTACGGCCACAGGCATAGAATTCTTTGCCTGGGCCGCCAATCTTGTTTAGCTTGGCATTTTGAGGATAAAGGGTTTTGCAGAACAACCGGCCATCACCCTCGTCGGCATAAAACATCTTTCCTTGAACGGTGGGTTCGTTTTGAGTGTGAAGCAGCCATTCTTTTTTGTATTCGGGTTTCACGGATTGTACGCGATCGCAAATCACAAAATAATTCGGCATCACAAATAGATATTGGCGAAGAACTTGGCCGCACTTTTCATCGCGATAACAGGGAGTGGCGTCGCCAGCGGCGTAGGTATAATGCTGATTCGTTTCAAAAGCGACACATTCACCACCGGTGGTGCGGTATGTCCCTCCGCAACTGATTTCGCCTTCTTCGCCGGGATACGCTTTCCCCCAATACCCTGGGAACGGTTCACCCGGCATATGGACCAAAATGCAATTGTGGGCGACCGTTTGTGAATAGTAATGGCGAAGTTGATAGCCGGTCTCTCGTCCGCGTGTTCCAGAATCCAAAGCCAAGTATCCTTTTTTGTAAATCACAAAATTGTTTTCATCATGCTGCTTGTGGCTTGGAACCCGGGAACCGATGGTAAATAGGCTATATGTGTCATTTTCACTTGTTCCGGAGCGCATAAAGATTTGTCCCAAGGTTTCAAAATGGCGGGCATGAAGATTGGCATCCTTCGGTTGTTCCGGAACGGGCGCATCTTCCAAATTCGTCAAAAGAAACGGATAGAAAGACCAACTCCGGTTGTATCTTTTGACATCGTCCGGTAATTTCTCTCGGATATAGGCGGCCTGTGCCGCACAATCCGGATACGATTCACCGTAAAAGTGCATAATCTGCGACATATGAGTGTACATATGATGAAGTCGCAGTTCGTTTGTATAGTGGTAGGTATCGCCCGTGCCGTATTCTCGTGGAGGATCATGAGGAATCCAGTTCCAATTGACCCATACGGGATAATAAGCCAAGTGAGGCCATTCTGAGGCTATCTCTTCGTTTGTGGCAGATTTCCATGTATGCAGAAAATTGAATTGCGCCCAAGGGTAAGCACCCATAGCATACCCCACGGTGGCCGAGGCCAATCCCCCATCATCCCCGGCGCATTTCTTACGATATTGAAACATGTTCTGGTTATACTCATAACCTTGTTTCAGAAAATGAAGCGCTTGGCCATCATCGATTCCATCATTATAAGAAGCCAAACCCGCAAACCAAACTAGATTGCGAACCCCATAAAAACCGGTGGTATGGCCGCTTCCGTTCAATCGGTAGATTCGTTTTTTTCCCTGGCCGGGTTGAACATTTTTGATATGCTCCAAAAAGGGCTCGAGAATCGCACGCCGCTCATTGGGAGATAGATCATTGTAGATCCAATCATACGCCGCGAGAGCGCAGACCCGGCTAGTGGAATACCAATTCACATTCATCCCTTTTTCATAACATTCTTGGTACGCATCGACGCTGACATTCAACATCTTTTTTGCTTTTTCCAGATATTCTTCCTCACCTGTGATCAAATACACGAATGCGGTTTCCATGGCTTGTGAACCCCATTCTTTGGGGTGGGGAAGTGTGATTCTCTCATAGTCTCCATTTGAGGATTGACGGTATGCAAAATCTTCGCGCTCGCTCTCGCTGGTTGGGTTTTCAGGATAACGATCCACGCGTTCTTTCATGTTAACGTACCAGTCTTTTTCTTCGTTCAAGGCTCGCTCTCGAATCTCAGGCCACATATCTTGATTGAAAAAGAGACGGGGGTGATCTGGGCGGATATTCTGAATCCACGATGGATTATCTTCTGCTCCTATGACAGAACTGATTGGTGTTATGGAAACTAGAATGAGAAATGAAATTGTGAAAAATATCCGGCTCAAATAAAAACCTGTTCGTTTATAAATGAATCTGTTCATGAGTCCCTCTCTGTACCGAAATAATATTTTGTCTTCATTTTACGATTCACTCAAAAGCGATTGATTCCGTTACTCAGTGTTGATTTTCAGTGTTGATTCTCTTGACAATCAAATTGTCCCACCAAAGTTCTGTATGCCAGGTACGAAAACCAATCAATCCTTTTTGATGTTCCGGATTTTCTTGATCATCGACAAAATCAAAAATCTTTTCGTTATTGATATGGTATTGAATGCGATTTTCGTTTTTTGTAATCATAATATGGTAGGTTTTCCCGAATTCACTTTTTTTTGAAATTTTTTCTGCTAGCAAATGGAATCCCGGACAATCCCGAAACCGGAAACGGGCATGGTCTTCATTGTTGCGAACGTGTGTGAATATGTAGCCGTTTAAATCATGATACTTGGGGTAATTTCCATCTTCACGCTGCTTGCGCGTCTCTCTAATCGTGTTCCCGCCAGGATATGAGAACAAGAAAAAAAAGTTGTTATTGTTGGCTTTGTCAGACGAGGCAACGAACTGCACATCATACTTGATTTGGAGATTGCCTTTGAAAGTGCGAGTCAACCAAACCGTAGCCCGGCGATAGCCTTCTTGATTGGCGTCGACGTAAAGACGATTGTTTTGAATGGATGCAGGATTTCCTTCTGACCACCAACCTTCAGGAAGAGAGCCGTCTTCAGAATCGAAAGTTTCTTCATACAAAATAATATCATTCGAGTAGCCACAAAGGGTAAAGCTTATAAAGATCAATAAAAAAGTTAGTTTTAACATGATTGCATCCTATTCATTCGCGTAATGATTGGGTGGAAAGCTGCTCCAGAGTTCAACATCGTCATACCATTGATTTGTAGAACCTTGTTTGTACCAGTCTGTATCATGATAAATTTTAAAAATCGACCAGAAACGGAGGGGCATTGGATTGTTTTTGTGTTGAGTGCGTCCGGTAAAACCATCGGGCTGCATACGATCGGTATCCAAAACGACATTTCCATTCACAGCAAAAAAGACCCGTCCATTGGTTTGGTGTTGTTTCATGTAGGCTTCTACCAAGAACCACTCGCCAAAAGGCACTTCAACTTCGCGGTTTTGATAGTTCCATTCTGTAACGCGGCATGGTTGTGGATGTTGACCGATGAGTTGCCAATAAAAATCAGATGAATTCTTATCCTTTCGAATATTGACATTGATGCGATAGTTGTTGGATCCGCCTTTGGTTCCACCAAGTTTTTTGCATTCCTCAGCCGATTTTTGTATTCCAGAATTGGGTTCTTTCCACTCCATGATCATATACCAAGGCGATCTTTCTTCATACGGGATTCGTTTGGGCAGGTCGCTTTGCAACTTCATCCAATAGCGGCAATAGCCTTCTTGATAATTCTTGGGTGGCTTGTGGCTGAAAAGGCTATACTCGCTCCGGCTGGTAGAACCATGATCGGGATCATCTGCTTTGCTTTGAAAATGAAGAACCTTGGTTTTGTTTCCATGAGGTCCGGTGGTTTTTATAATTTCCGTTTCCATGAAATTAGAGAGTTTTTTATCCCGATTCACCAGATAGACAAAGCGGGTTGATTCGATCCAAGATGGTGTTGCGTCCCAATCAAAACCAGTAGATTGATCCACACCATGGATATCGAGCATCCCTTCCTCGATATAGGTATCATTTTCAAAACCCGATTGAAACAACAAAGTCGGTTCTGCAAAACAGAACAATGGTATGATAGGAATGATATAAAGCGATCGTGTGATTTTTAGCAGCCATAGTAAACGAAAATGTATCATCTTGCATCTCCTAGTTCTTGTAACCATGATAGTAACATAGGCAATTCAATTTGAAATGGAAAAATGTCTTTTGACAATAGGAATTAAAATTTGGAATACAAATTTTTGATTTCACTTGTTTTAATCTCTTATGAAACATTCACGTAAGTTCTGAAATTCTCATTGGTGATGCATACTATTTACGTAAATCAGAAGTCGTTCAATCAAACCGGCTCGGCGGGAG
>CAZEZQ010000571.1:0-4549 GCA_964516245.1 uncultured bacterium
ACCCTATCCCTCTCCCAGAGGGCGAGGGGATTGTTGAGCAAACATTATTGAAGCAATTTAGTTTCATTTTGATATACCTCGCCAGGGCGAGTGGGGTGCTCCTAACCTCTCCCATTTCATTGGGGGAGGAATAAAAAGATTATTCAAGACAAACCAGCAAAAAGTCCGATCCAGAAAACGGGCACACAATATATCGTAATGCAGGCATCTGAAATGCACTATATGATGATGCAGGCGAGGACGCCTGCGCTCCAAAAAAAACTTTTTGCTGGATTGTCATTCAAATTTTTTTAGAGTCCACTTCATATACCTGACCAATTATCTTTTATCAAAATTGAATGTTTACATAAATTTGCAATAAATATACCATACACTTCTTCTGAGGGGGCTTGAGTTTAAGGTTAATATTCACAGTGGGTTATTGCAGTGTTTTCTTTTGAACCGAAATTTCATTTCGAGAAATTTGGGAAATACCAAGATTGCTTTGAGAAAAAGATATTTGTGGAAAAAGAGTTTAGATAATAAATAAAGAAATGTAATGTAAATTCAAATGATTCATAATGTTATTAGGTGGCTGTTGTAGGTGCTCAAATTCAAAAATCCCATACTCTATTGAATCATTTCTATGTTACTATATAGTAATTTGATAAAACTGTAACAGAATTCTAACCAAAGATTCTCAAGCCGCATTCTATGGATGGATTCAGTTAGTGGTTGAAAGTGGAGTTGACTCTATAATTAAAAAAGGGTATATTACACTTTGCCCCGAAACCAGGGGGTATTTTTTTGCACAAAATTGCGCCAAGAAGCGTAAATTTTCAAACTATTTGCGTTTCTTGAATTTGATTAGTTTTAGATAGAGAGCAGGGCTATGGGCGAAAGTATATTAAAGCGCATTATTGAGGGACTGAAGGGCAGCAAATTTGTTCAAACCCGGTTTGGTGAATTTGTGTATGGAGTGCTGACAGAACTCGATACAGTAACATGGCCCAGTAAAGACGAAGTGTATAACTCCACTGTTGTAGTATTGATAACGGTGGTCATTTTCGCCGTGTATAGTGGGATCTGGGACGCAATCATGGGGTATGTCATTGATATTATTACACAAATAGTCTATTAACGGGTAGTTAGGTTTCGATTATGGCAAAAAACTGGTACGTTGTACATACGTACTCGGGTTCAGAAAATAAGGTACGGGAAGCAATTCTTGCAGCCGCCAAAGCAGACGGTCTAGAAGAGAAAATATCGCAGATTCTTATTCCAACAGAAGAGGTGGTTGAAATACGAGACGGCAAGCGCAATATCTCGTCCCAAAAGATTTTTCCGAGTTATATTATCGTCGAGATGGATTTTGACGATGACACCTGGGCGTTAATTAAAAATACCCAAGGGGTGACGGGTTTTGTCGGTACGGGACGGACACCGCTCCCGCTGAGTGAAGAGGAAGTGGCCAATATTATGAATCATATGGTGGCCACTGAAGACAAACCCAGGCCGAAAATCGTATTTGAAGTGGGTGAAACCGTAAAAGTAATTGATGGACCTTTTTACAATTTCACCGGGTATGTATCCGAAATCAATGAAGAACGCGGCCGCTTAAAAGTGATGGTAGATATATTAGGCCGTTCCACTCCAGTGGAACTTGATTTTCTCCAAGTCGAAAAAGTAGTGGAACAAGAATCATAAATCTTTATGGAAGTGTCGATTGAAGGAGTGGTTCAATGCCTCCCAAAAAATTATTAACTCAAATTAAGTTACAAGTGAAAGCCGGCCAAGCCAACCCGGCTCCTCCTGTTGGTCCTGCTTTGGGTCAGCATGGCATCAACATAATGGACTTTTGCAAACAGTTTAACGAGAAGACAAAAGACCAGACCGGCATGGTGATTCCAGTTGTAATCTCTGTCTATCAAGACCGTTCGTTTACATTCATCACAAAAACGCCTCCCGCCGCCGTGCTGCTGAAAAAGGCGGCCGGAAAAGAGAAGGGGTCTGGTGTACCCAACCGCGATAAAATCGCAAAAGTTACGAGCAAACAAATTGAAGAAATCGCCCAACTGAAAATGCAAGACTTAAACGCCAATTCGATTGAAAAAGCCACCAGCATGATCGCTGGCACGGCTCGTTCGATGGGATACGAGGTGGTGGAATCATGACACAAAAAGGCAAACGTTACAAACAGGTTTTTGAAACGGTAGACCGCCAAAAGGCTTATTCACTTGATGAAGCCGTTTCATTGGTAAAGAAGACTGCAACGGCCAAGTTTGATGAAACGATCGAGTTGTCGGCCAATTTGGGAATCGATCCCAAAAAAGCCGATCAACAAGTTCGCGGAACGGTATCCATGCCGCACGGGACCGGAAAAACCGTGCGTGTGTTGGTATTTGCCGAAGGCGAGCTGGCCACCGAAGCACAGGAAGCCGGAGCCGATCACGTCGGCAGTGAAGATATGGTTGAAAAGATCAACCAGGGCTTTTTGGATTTTGATATTGCGATTGCCGCACCGGATATGATGCGCCATGTCGGGAAATTGGGGAAAGTATTGGGACCGCGTGGATTGATGCCCAACCCGAAAACCGGCACGGTGACCAAAGAGATCGGGAAAGCGGTGGAAGAGTTTAAAGCCGGCCGAATTGAGTATCGGGCGGATAAATCAGGTGGAGTTCACGTGCCTGTGGGCAAGGCTTCATTTAACGAAACTCAATTGTTAGAGAATATCCGCACGATTATCGATACATTGATCAAAGCCAAACCCACAGCGGCCAAAGGGACCTATTTGAAATCGATTTACTTGAGTTCTACAATGGGCGCGGGTATAAAAATCGATACTACAACCTTGCGCGCGACCGCACAGGCGGCATAAGGAGAGCAATAGGCAAACACTCGCGTAACAATGTAACACATCAATTGAAGACAGCTAGGTGCCTTTCGGGGTAAATCCTGCCGAGATTGATGCTTTGTGGAACATATCTATAATTCCCCAATAACAGGGGAGTGCTTCGATGTGTAACCCCAGGCTCAATCTCAAACGATTGGGCCTTTTTTCATGCTGTTTGAGTCGCAGGAAGGAAGAAAAGACATTGCAATGAAGACCGTTTACTTTGTGCGGCATGGCCAGACGAACTTCAATAAGGAACGGCGTCTTCAAGGTTGGAGAGATTCGGAGCTGTCTGAAGAGGGAATCGCCCAAGCCAAAGGTATAGCCAAGTCCTTGTTGGCATTTGAAATTGGCGAAGCGATTGCCAGCCCATTGGGACGGGCCATGCAAACGGCCGTGTATATCCGAAACGCGTTGCAGATTCCTATCACGACCACTGACGATCTGCGTGAAGTCTCTTTTGGACTTTGGGAAGGAAATACGTTGCCGCAGTTGGAGGAGAAATGGCCCGGAGAATGGGCCAAACGTCAGGCGGACAAATGGAATTACCGTCCACCCGGCGGTGAAGCCAATAAAGACGCAGTGTATCGGGCCCAACGGGTGAAGGAATGGATTGAAACTCACAACCATTCGAAACCGATGTTGGTCGTAGCGCATTTTGCCATCAACCGTATTGTGCTTTCCCTTCTGGCGGGTATTGAACCGGAGGATACAGTTCGGATGGATGTTCCCCACGAAGTGATTTATCGGGTCAAGAAATTGGACCAGGGCTGGCAGATCGGTTATTGCGATTTGCGTAAGAAGATGAAAGAGTTTGAAGAAGGTTGGATCGAGCAGGCTCGTCCGGAAAACCTTCCAACCGGTGGGTAAGTTATTGTCGAATATTTCAAATGAAAAATAAATTGAAAAAGGAGGTGAAGCCGAATGCCTCTCACCAAAAAACAAAAAGAGGACTTGGTAGACGAGTACAAAAAATTGGTTGATGAATCATCCGGTTTTTATGTATTCGATTACCGGGGATTGAGTGTGGAAGCAATTAGTCAATTGCGAAACAAAGTTCGTGAAACCAATTCACAAATGTTTGTTGTCAAAAACCGGATGCTGAAACGGGCCATCAGCCATAAAGATTATAACGGCATGAATGAAAATCTGGTGGGTCCCAGCGCTGTCATCTTTGCCGGTGAAGACCCGGTCGCTCCCGCAAAGGCTTTGGTCGAATTCGCCAAAAAACACGAAGTCATCAAAATCAAAGCGGGGGTTGTGGGCGATAGTTACATGGAGGCCGCCCAGGTGGATCAATTTTCCAAAATGCCTTCACAAGAAGAGTTGTATGCCCAGATTTTGGGAGGGATCCAAGCTCCATCGAGAAACATACTGGGCTGCATCAAAGGATTGCATAACAAATTGCATGGATTGATGGTTTCGTATCATCAAAAACTAGAAGATGAAGCAGCATAACAATAAAAACAATCAATAAAGGAGTTTCGAACATGGCAAGTGAAAAAATCAACAATATTCTGGAAGAAATTGGAAGTTTAACACTTCTGGAAGCCAAAGAACTGGCCGATGAATTTGAAGAGAAATTTGGGGTGACGGCTGCGGCGCCTGTGGCTATGGCGGCGCCGGGTGCAGCCGGTGGAGAAGCCGCCGCTGCCGAAGAAGAACAGACGGAAT
>CAZEZQ010000572.1:0-3257 GCA_964516245.1 uncultured bacterium
AGGGAGTTTGCTGTTAGGAGGCGAGGCTCCTCTGCCGAGCCGGCCTCTTGTTTGAGTAAATTTTAACAAACAAAATTTTATAATTCGTTCTTAAGTTAATGTCATACACCCCTATCCCCCCTTATCAAGGGGGGAATTCCAAGCTTCACATTTTGTGGGAAACGATCAGATTTATTGGGGGAGGAGGAAGTAAACCTATTTAAGACGAACCGGCAAAAAGTCATTTTTAAGGCGCAGGTCATAGACGCGCCTTGGTGGGCGTCCTCGCCTGCAATAACATTTTTGGAGCGCAGGCGTCCTCGCCTGCAATAACATACAGTGCAGGTTGGCTGCCTGCGTTCTAATATATTGTGTGGCCGTTTTCTGGATCTGGTTTTTTGCCGGTTCGTCATCCAAAATATTTATGGCTCGTTTTTCTTGGCTGTTTCTTCTTGCTCCCCTTCAAATTTCAATGCTGCCGAATTGATACAATACCGCAGCCCAGTGGGGGGCGGCCCATCATTAAAAACGTGGCCCAAGTGGGCGTCGCACCGGCTGCATACCACTTCAGTACGCACCATGCCCAGACTGGTATCGGTGTGCTCATCCACATTCGATTTATCTGCTGCATCATAAAAACTGGGCCAACCCGTGCCTGAATCAAATTTATGTTCGGATGAGAATAGTTCCACTCCACAACAAATGCATTGAAACACACCTTCTTTTTTCCAATCGTTGTATTTCCCCGTAAAGGGGCGTTCCGTGCCATTTTCACGGGTTACATGGTATTGTTCGGGAGTCAGTTCTTTTTTCCACTCTTCATCAGATTTCACAATTTTATCGGGCATTGCTTCCCCCTTCTCATTATTTGAATTTTCAGCATCTTCGTTCTCGTTACTCACTATAGGCTGTGATTTCGAATCTACATTCTGAACAATAGTTGTTGATTCTTCGCAAGCTCCCATTAACAAACCGACTGCAACCGCAATACCGAATCCCAATATGGTATACCTTCTTCGCTTTTTCATTTTTCTTCTCCCTATCGCTAAGAATAGCAACAATCAGTTTTATGTGAACGCTTGATTATGAATTCAATAACTATTGTACCTTATCACAAAAATTTTTCTAATTTTTGAAAGAAAATGATATGGCACTCGTATTAAGAGAAACAAGCCTATTTCCTCGAAAGGATGGGAAATAACAATGAGACATATTGCTTTAATGTTCAAAACAGCCAGTTTGGCCGTTGTCGCCGGATTGCTCATGCTTTTCATCGCTTATCAAGTATCCGCCGCGCCGCTATCAGGCGACTCGCTGCTTCGGGTGGAAGTGAAAACCCAAAAGGGTGACATCGTGAAAGTATCGGCCCCAACCTCGCTCTTGGATGTTCTGTACCGTGTCATGCCGAAAGAAATCAAGCAGATTTCCACAGAAGTGCAACTTACACCAGATGAAATTTTGAAAGAACTCAAAACGTTGGATGGAGAAGACCTGGTGCGGGTGGAAGGGACCGGCGAAGTGCGTGTTTGGATCGATGACGCCATCGAAAGCCAGCGGGATTTGGGGTTCATCAAAGTGTATTTCAAAGAAGCGAAAGAAAACGGACATGTAGTAAATGTATGTATCCCCCGTGGATTGGTGCATCTCGCTGGACGCGTGGCCAGTCAATTGGGACTGGTTGACAAGTTTGTGGAACTGCCAGATGAAATCAAAGGATTAAAAGTTGTGCATCCGAAAGATCAAAACGAATAAGACTCTTCACCACTTTCCAATACAATTGAAGGATGGCAGGCAAGATGCCCGCATCACAATGGATGAAAACGAATAACACCTCTTCACCACCCTTGAATTGCGGTTTCAATACGGCTGGTTCTTTGATAGCATATCCATCGTGTTGAAACCGCTTTTTCTTTTGAAGGGAACTTTATGATGAAATGGTTAACATCTATTGCGGCTTTACTGGCCATTTTCGTGTGTATCCATACAAACGGCTACACACAACCCAAGGTGAAAGATTCTGAATGGCCCTCGTATGCCCGAACTCCACAAGGGACACGATATTCACCACTTGCGAAAATCAACCGGGATAACGTAAATCAACTCGAAAGAGTATGGTCTATCCGCACAGGCGAGATTTTACCAAAAGGAAAACATTATTGGGAAGTCACCCCACTCATGGTCAACGGCACGTTGTATGTTATGACCCTGCTCAATCGCGTGCTTGCGTTTGATCCAATCACCGGTGGCCAAAAGTGGTATTTCGATCCCAAACTCGACCCCAATCGGGCCCAGGCGGTTCGTGGAGTGGCTTATTGGGAAAGTGAAGATGGAAAAGAAAAACGAATTGTATTGCCCTGCCGCGATACACGGTTGTTTTGTATCGATGCCGATACCGGTGACCCCGATTCTTCTTTTGGCAAAAATGGGATGATCGATTTGCGTGGCATCCTCGCAGAAGACGATGGCGGTTATATGTTTATCAGCTCTCCGCCAGCGATTTACGGTGATTTGATCATTCAGGGCTTCGGCATGTCAGACGCCTCGCGTTCGTGGATGCCGCATATCCCAATTGTGGCGATCGATATCCACACCGGCGAAGTGGCTTGGACCTTTAACACCATCCCGCAAGAAGGAGAAATAAACAGAGACACCTGGGAAAACGATTCGTGGTTTAACCGGGGCGGAGCCAACGCCTGGTCAATCATGAGTGTAGACCCGGAAAACGGGATTGTGTTTATCCCCACCGGCGCGGCGCAGCATGATTTTTATGGCGGTGACCGTGCCGGCAAGAATTATTACGCCAACAGCATTATCGCGGTGGATGCAAAAACTGGAGAGTATCTATGGCATTTTCAAACGGTCCATCATGACCTTTGGGATTATGATGTACCCGCACAACCCAATGTGGTGGATCTAAACGTGAACGGCCAACATATCCCCGCCGTAGCCCAGGTGAGCAAAACTGGGTTTGCCTATTTGCTCAACCGCAAAACCGGCGAGCCGGTGTTCCCTATTGTCGAAAAACCGGTTCCCCAAAGCAACATCCCAGGAGAAGAAGCCTGGCCCACACAACCCTTCCCCAGCAAACCGCCCGCTTTTTCAAAGCAAGGATTCAGCAAAAGCGATCTCAACGATATGTTTCCCGATACCTATCCCGATCTTTTGGAAAAGTTTGAATCGCTGCGTTCTGACGGATTTTTCACCCCACCTTCGTTCGAAGGCGGTATCAACTATCCTGGATTTCATGGCGGGGCCAATTGGTCGGGCGCGGCGGTATC
>CAZEZQ010000572.1:3267-4543 GCA_964516245.1 uncultured bacterium
ATGTATGTCAACTCGACAGAATTGGCGGGGTATATCGAATTGGTGCACACCGATCAAGGGCGTTTTCGATACAAACACACCGGCTGGCACCGCTTTCGCGGACCCAATGGTTATCCCGCCAACAAACCACCCTGGGGCCAGCTGAACAAGATCGACCTCAACAAAGGGGAAATTGTGTGGCAGGTTCCACTCGGTGAATTTGAAGAGCTAAGCAAACAAGGCTTTCCCGTTACCGGGCAGGAAAATTTCGGTGGAGCCACAGTGACCGCTGGAAACGTTGTTTTGATTGCTTCAACTGAAGACGAACACATCCGCGCCTTCGACACGAAAAATGGCGATATCTTGTGGCAAGAAAAAATGGAAGCGGCGGGCTATGCCGCACCCATCACTTTTTTGGGCCAAGACGGCAAGCAATATGTCGTTATTTGTGCCGGTGGGGGTGGTAAAATAGGAAGCAAAGTAGGTGACTACATTATTGCTTATACGATTCCGGACTAAATCATGAAAATATTTTCCAAATTGTCTTATTCACTTTTTTTGATTGCCATTTGTTTCACAACAAGCCATCCAGCCCAATCATCGGAAAAACCACCATGGGTGTACGAAGATATCCCCAGCAAAACGGTTTTGCATAACTGGTTGATACTGGGCCCGATCAAAATCGAAGATGTGTCTAGCACACCAAATATTGAGTTGGATACCGAAGGGTTTTATACCAGGCTAAATGAACCGATTCGGGAAGCCTTTGATAAAGATTTACTTGATAATGCAGGTGGTGAGCAATATATCACTCCCAAAGAAGGAGATACGATAGAAATTGCAGGAAAGGCCTATACTTGGCAATCCATACAATCGGAAACGGACAAAATTGATTTGAGAGCGATGTTTGATTTGGATAACGCCATTGTATATGCGTATGCCGAAATCGAAGAAGAGATACAAAATGATGTTGCGTTTCATATCGGCAGCGATGACGCTATGAAATTTTGGTTTAACGATAACTTAAAACATCAATTCCGTGGTGGACGCGAATTGCGAATGAATGACGATATGGTCTTCGCCATTATGCAAGGCCGCGTCAACCGGATCTTGCTGAAAGTTTTGAATATGACTCACGATTGGGGGTTTTCATGCCGCTATCTTGCCCCGCAAGATTTTCCTGTAGGTGAAGTGATCAGCCGGGAAGCGCAGCGAATCGCAGACAAATTATCAGATCCCACCCAATTGAGTATGGGCCGTTTGGTGATTTTGTTGTTTATTGTAATTATCTTCATTC
>CAZEZQ010000573.1:0-4529 GCA_964516245.1 uncultured bacterium
GTGATAACCGAAGAAGGTGAGACGCTTAAAACACGAACCATCATTTGCGCAATGGGAGCCGAACCCAGAAAGCTGGGGGTCCCTGGCGAAGGCAGCAATGTTGGAACAGGGGTTTCATATTGCGCGACTTGTGATGGTTTCTTTTTCCGTGATAAAAATGTAATCGTCGTTGGTGGTGGCGATGCCGCCGTCGAAGAAGGCCTCTTTTTAACCCGGTTTGCCAGCAAGGTTACGATCGTGCACCGCCGGGATGAACTGCGGGCTCAGAAGATCATTCAAGAAAGAGCGTTTAACAACGAAAAGATTGATTTTATTTGGGATACAGTCGTAACAGAAATTGTCAGCAATGGCAAAGTTGAAAAAGTAAAATTAAAAAACGTGAAAACCAACGAAGAACTTGAACATCCGATTGATGGGGTTTTTATTTTCGTTGGCCACATTCCCAACACCCATTTGGTTAAAGACTTGCTTGAGATGGATGAGCATAATTTAATCAAAGTGGATATGTGGATGCGAACCTCTATGCCAGGAATTTTTGCTTGCGGAGATTGCCGGACAGAATCCGCCCGGCAAATGGTAAGCTCGGCGGGTGATGGTTCTACAGCAGCGATTGCAGCCATTAAATATGTCGATGAAATGAAAATCGAAGAATCTCAAGTTGCCACAGCGTAAGAATTGATGAATGATTTAAACTCTCAACCCAAGGATGAGGAAAAAGGTTCCATTTTTTCTTCGGTAGACGAAAAAGTGGAGACTTTCTTCCAACAAATAGGACGGAATACGTTAATTGGATTGGAGAAAGCGGGACGGTTACTGATTTTGTCTGTACAAACCGTCCTTCTTTGCTTTAAACCTCCGTTCCGCCCACGTTTGATTTTAGAACAAATGATACAAATTGGAGTGATGTCTTTACCCATTGCTCTCTTAACAGCTACGTTCACTGGAATGGTGTTGGTTCTACAAACCGGTGTACAGCTTAAGCCGATGGGTATGAAAGTATACGCCAGCGGAATCTCGGCCATCAGTTTCGCCCGGGAAATCGGCCCGGTATTGACCTCTGTGGTGTTGGCGGGGCGGGTGGCAGCGGGAATCGCCGCTGAAATTGGCACGATGAAAGTCACCGAACAGATTGATGCCCTAAAAACACTTGGAACCAATCCCATCAGTTATTTGGTGGTTCCACGATTTATCGCCGCCACGCTCATGTTCCCTTCTCTTGCGGTCTTAGCCATAGCAGTAGGGTTGGCAGGAGGCGTGCTCGTGGGTGTATTTGTTTTGCAAATCAGCCCTGGATTGTATCTTCATAATTTATGGTCTTTTTTAACCTTGGAAGATTATTTAGGTGGATTATTTAAAACATTCTTTTTTGGGATGATTGTTGCCGTTGTTGGATGCCACGACGGATTTGAAACCGGTTTTGGCGCGCAAGGCGTGGGTATTGCTACTACCCAAGCCGTGGTTCGAGCCTCAATCCTCATTTTGATAGCCAATTTCTTTTTAACATCATGGATCATTCAACTCTTTCCATAGAACCCGTTCGATCTGATGAGCCCACTCAGGTTTCCCAAGAATTTATGGTCCGTCTTGTAGAGGTCTATAAAAAATTGGGAGGGAAACAGATATTACAGGGCGCCAGTTTGGATATTACACCAGCTGAAACTCGAGTGGTGATTGGACGCAGCGGTGAGGGCAAGAGCGTATTGATCAAGCACATCTGTGGATTGATGAAAGCCGATCAAGGCCAAGTGGTAGTGGATGGCGAAGACATCACACACCATTCAGAGCATGAGTTGTTTCCGGCACGGAAAAAAATCGGGTTGTTGTTTCAAAACGCTGCCTTATTCGACTCACTCAATATTTTGCACAATGTAGGGTTTGCCTTGTTTGAACAAAAAACCATACCTCCTGAAGAAATCGAAGAACAGGTTGTCGAAGTGTTAAAGCGTGTACGCTTGGGAGACATCTTAAATAAGATGCCATCTGAACTATCCGGCGGGATGAAAAAGCGGGTTGGCTTGGCCCGGGCAATTATACAAAAACCAAAAATATTGCTTTATGACGAACCCACCACCGGCTTGGACCCGGTGACGTCTGATGCCATCAATGAGTTAATCATTGATTTGGCGGAAGATGAAAACATGACTTCGATCGTAATAACGCACGATATGACTAGCGCATTTAAGGTTGGAACACAAATTTCGATGTTGTACGAAGGGAAGATTTTATTTACAGGCTCACCAGATGAAACCAAAGAGACAGACAATCCGATAGTACAGCAGTTTATTCAAGGCAATTCAGAAGGACCTTTAACCAATATGTGAAAAGGGTTTGCAATATGAGTAACGAAGCGAAATTGGGATTATTTGTGGTTGCGGTATTGGTGGTCTTATTGTTTTTCACCATCAATATGGGAACGATATTCTTTTCAAAGGGTGAACGAAAACTTGAAATCTATTTCAATGACATTGGCACATTGGAAAAAGGCGCCCCGGTAAAACAAGCAGGTTTTGATGTGGGCGAAGTAACGAATATTGCTCCCAAACGAATCGAAGAACCCACTCCCACAATTTACATAGTGGTTGAGGTCTCACTATCGGACGAAGCCATCCTTTCTCCAAATTCAAAAGCATCGATTCATTCATTGGGTATGATGGGTGAAATGTATTTGGAAATCACCTTTGGAACCCAAATTGAAGAGGGTGAGAAAGTCGAACGAATTGAAGGCCAAGGCCCGATTGCACTGGATAACGTGATGGAAAACGCGGTTTCTTTGGCCAAAAATGTGGAAGTCACCATTCAATCATTTAACAAAATTTTTGCCGATGAAAAGTTACAAAAAGACATCACTCAGTTGATTGCAAACTTGGAAAATTTTTCAAAAAGCCTGAATCAACTGATGGGAATGGAACAAGAACGATTAAACAATATCATGATGAATTTGGAAGTCGCATCGGGTGACTTGAAAAGCATGATGGCTTCTTCCGAACTCTTTGTGGCCGATGCCCGTGATATATTGCGTGAAAACCGTGAACCAATCAAACAGACACTCGACAATGTGGCGGTGATCTCGCAGGATGTACGTGAAAATCTGATTGTAGATATCAAAGAAATGTCGAAAGACTTGCAGGAATTTTCTCACAACCTTCGTGGAACCACTGAGCGCGCCAATGGGGTCATGGCCAGGATAGAAACGATTCTTGATGAAAACAAACCCAATGTAAATCAAGCCGTGAACAATATCGTGGAGATCACCGAAAATAGCAAAGAAGCCTCAAGAAAAGTCGATGAGATATTAAATGCTATACAGACGAAAAAAGGGGTCGTTCACGATTTTATTTATGATGAAGAATTGTCCAAAACCACAAAATCAACATTAAACAATACCTCCAAGTTGGTGGATCAGGTTTCGGCCTTACCCGAACGATTTTCATTCATTACCGATTTGCGTTACTTTCCAGACGATCCCAGGTTCGATCCGGATGATAACTTTTTACGGGCGGATATCGGTGTGCAATATGATTTCAGCGAACAAATGTATGCCTATGCTGGGGGCAACAACTTAGGGGCAGCCAATGATTTTGAACTGCAGTTTGGCTACAAGTGGAACCAATTGGCGTTTCATGGAGGAATAATCGAATCAGAAGTCGGATTGGGGATCGATTGGCATATTATGAGTGACTGGATGCTCGGGATGGAAGGTTTGGGGTTCACCTCAGATGGGAAAGAACGGCTGGATGCCTACACGGAATACAGGTTGTGGAATGAGTTGTATTTGGTCGGTGGTGTGCATGATGTTACGGATGAATTCTTCCCCAATGCCGGTTTCAAATACCGCTTCTAAGGGCTAATTTATGGCTGCCGCCAAAGCGAAAAATGTATTTGTTTGCCAAGAATGCGGCCACGAACAAATAAAATGGTTTGGACGCTGCCCCGCATGCAACGAATGGAATACCGCCGTAGAAGAAACCTCTCATGCATCCACCGCCCGCGAACAAACCTTGAACATCAAATCGGCTTCAATTAAATCAATTCCTATTTCAGAAGTTGGCGAAGAAGACAGCCAACGGATTCAAACCGGAATTTCGGAAGTGGACCGAGTCTTAGGGGGCGGGATATTACCGGGAGCCGCGATGCTTCTTGGAGGTGAACCGGGGATTGGGAAATCAACCCTATTATTGCAAATCGCCCACAACATCGCTGAGCACTATGGCAATGTGCTATATTTAAGCGGAGAAGAATCACCCTCTCAAATCAAACTGCGCGCTCAGCGTATTGGAGCCCTCTCAGCGGAATTGCGCGTACGGTCCGAAAATCATATCGAAGAAATGATTTCTGAAATTCGGGCGCAAAAACCGTTTTTGGCAATTGTAGACTCCATCCAAACAACGGTATGGTCCGAACTTTCTTCCGCCCCTGGGAGTGTAGGACAAGTTCGTGACTGCACCGCCCTTCTCGTTCGGCTGGCGAAAGAGACCAATACCCCCATTTTTTTGGTGGGCCATGTTACCAAAGAGGGCCAAATTGCCGGG
>CAZEZQ010000574.1:0-3337 GCA_964516245.1 uncultured bacterium
CTCCTGATGAGCCGCTTGAACAAGAAACCGGCTCGGCGGGAGCCTCGCCCTCCCGCTTACGTTAATAGGCATTGTTTCCTACCCCCCCCATTTCATCAGTTGGTTCTCCATTCCTCATTCATTCGCTTGAGAACAACATACGAGTGACTATAGCAAACAAGGTTCCAGCGAAACCGCCAAGCAAAGTGGCTGTGGCTTTGACACCGGCAAGATCGTTTCGGTTCTTCTCCACTTGTTTGTGATATTCCGCTTGCGTAATGTGGATATCTCGAATGGTTTTGTCCATGATTTCCAATTTGGTGCGGATATGTTCTAACGTGGTTCTCAGTTCGACATACTCGCGGGTATATTTGGCTTCAGACTCGTTCATGCTTCACCTCAGCCGTGTTTATAGTTGCTGCCATCCAGTGCCGGTATACACATATGCGCCGTCTTGGTTGTCGTCTGTAGGGTGATCGAAGTAGATAAGATGCCCTGCAGCACCGCCGGGTAGAGAGGTATAGACTGGCAATTGCAGTGGACCGGTTAGAGACAAAACGCCCGTATCGGCATTGAGATGCATGGCATCGCTGGCGCTGTCGCTATGCCAGGCGAACTCACGGTCGCTGTGAAAATCCATCGTATTGGCAGAGATCGAAAGCTTGTATACCGTGCCATAGAGCACCACCTTGTCGCCCAGGGTATCTTGGGTAAACCCAATCACGTTGCCAGCCCGCAAGTCGCGGGTGGCTTTCATATCTTGCTTGGCCAACACATCGCCTTGATCGCCTTCGATGACCATAAGGTCTTCGACCGTATCGCTATGAAATTTGATGTTGCGGTCTGATGTGATATCCAAATCGAAAGGAGAAACCCCGATTTTAAATGAATGGCTATAGAACTGGATTTTGTCGCCCACTTCACTGAGAAAGCGAATGGTGGTTGTGGGCACAATCACGGCCGAAGCAGTGCCATTGTTGGTGGGGTCCAATACCAGGTCATGGTTGCTTCGTATCACTGCATTGGGCAGCTCTTCCATCAGGCAAAACACACCGTCTTCGGTTTGCAAATGAAAAACCTTGGCTTTGATGGTGGAGGTTGTGGCTTGGATATCGCCATAAACATTGCCACCGGTTTTCATCAAAAAAGCATCTTCAATTTGCTCTTTGGCAATCAAGGTTTGAGCGTTGCCATTTGAAGGCAGCAGCATTGCAAGGCCGGCAATCAAGAACAGAATTTGAATGATTTTATTCATTATGCACCTCGTTTCAAATGTTTGATTCTTCTCGTGTTTAATTTTGCTCGTAATCAATTACGTAGCGGTGTTGAATGCGGTAGTGTGAGAGTGGTGGAGACGAAAATTGATACCCGGTCCGGTCGAGTTTTTCCTGGTAATCCACATCTGGAGTTTGTATCACCCCATTGATGAACACATCCAAAGTGCCTTGGCGAAACACATGTTGGGTAGAAAATTCCACACGGCTGCCGTCAGGAGATTCAGATGGTGCTTTATCTGGACCGTGTTGATGGGCTTCACCCAACAAAAACCGTGGACGGGTATCAATGATATACGAATCGATGCCATTGTCGTTTGTAAGAATTTGTGTGCTTCCAACCCGATGATAGAGTTGAGCCAACCCGGCAGCGCCATCGGGGATAGGCGGTGGAGTTGGAACGGCGTTCTCTTCCCCTTGCACGATTTCAAACGCTCCCAACTCCGTCAAACACACGCAGTCGATGCGGGGATTGGCGCTGGGCGGCGCCACAGGTTCATCCAAGGGATGGATGGCAGTTTCATTCGACCCTGCCAATGTTGTCCCCAAAATGGCCCAGCCGGGTTGAATTTGCACTTGCAACGCTGCCGGTTCAGTGGGCTGCACTTGTAACGAAGAGACCGAACCGGTGCTGATGATGGCCAGGCCATTTTTGGCCAACAAGGCGGTGAGAATCTGCTGCAACAAAACGAAACCGGCTTCAATATTGCCATTCCAATGATTGAGTTTTTCTGAGGTTAACGGAACTTCTTGAAACGAAAACAAGCTGGATGTGTTTTCGGCATTGCTCGGGTTATATTTGCCATACTGGGGCATCTTCATCCTCCTGTTGTATTGGTTGAGAAACTGTAACCAGTTTGCCTTGTTCACGGGTGAACAATTGAAGGCCGGTTTCTGCATGAGGGCCGGTTTGAAGATTCTGGCCCACGCAAAAGCCATCTTGCGCGAGCAAGTGTTCGGCATTGGATTTTATTTCATCTTCAGAAGCCGTTCGAATCCATAAGTGATCGACGCTTTCGCGGAACGTGTCAGCCACATCAGATGGATTGATACGCTCGTCGATTAAGTTCTCATTCTCAAGAAATTGATAGAGTGGATCGTTGGCATCGCAAAGCAAAAGCCAAGCGGGTTCATTGTCGAAATGCCTTTGATGCATTCCCGCCAGAATGGTGTTGCGGTCGGCGGCTTTATACACCAATGAACCTTCAAGCACTTCGCTGATTTCATTGATAAGGCGGTAACAACGCTGCCCATCATAGGTTTCACCCACGCGGTGGCTGCAATTGCCGTTTTCGGTGTGGCAGATCGAACAACACCAGTGGCGGTATTTCCAAGCGAGTGAAACTTCGCGGTAAATTCCACCATCAATGTTCAGCAACAGGTCTTTGGCTCCTGTGGTATCACGCAGCCAATAAAACCAGGCACGGACAAAAGAAACCGGTTCGTCTGTATCCACACTTTGCTGCTCGGCCACACACGCTTTGAAAAAACGCGCCATGGGCAAAGAACTGCGGTTATGGCCGGTTAAGACAGAAATGCCAATGATTTTTTCAGCGATTTGCTCAAGCGCCTGTTGGGTGAATTGGCAGCCATCCGATTCGCAGGGTTGAGTGGAGCAGAGATACATGCTTCGGATGTAGACTTGTTCGGGCTGCAAGGCTGATGGCGCCCATCGATTGATCAGGCGCATATCGTCTTGCGCAGCGATTTCATCCTGGAACTTTGGAGCAACACGGGAGTGTTGCACTCGATCTGTTTCGTGTATCAATTCGCTTGTCATAAATTTCTCCATAATAGTTCACTGAATTGAAGTAATTCCCCTCCCAAGATTGGGAGGGGTTAGGGGAGGGTTGATTGAAAGCCATACGTGAATCTCTTAACCCCCTCCTAACCTCCCCCATTTCATTGGGAGAGGAATAAAAAGACTATTGAGATTTTTTAGAATTCACTTCATATAACTGAGCAATTGCTTTTCTCCTTTTACACCCACACATCGTGATACTTGACCTGGCAAGTGGCCAAAGACGTGTCGGGTTCGATTTGTATGCGCAGCTGATTGTTGCCGGTTGAAAGATATGGGAATT
>CAZEZQ010000574.1:3347-4527 GCA_964516245.1 uncultured bacterium
CATGGGGCAGAGCGTTTTGCATAGCATGCAAGACTTGCCGCTGTTCAGAATCAACTTCAACAGGTTGCTGTGGTTCAACGGTGTGGGCAAACGAAAATATCTGGCCATTGGTTTCAATTTGAATAGCGTCGATAGCCTGTTGCGCCTCGATGCGAATCCAAAGTGGCGCATTCCAATTGCCTTCATGAAACAATGCAAACTCAGCGGCTCCAGCAACGGTATCTTTTTCAAATTCGTGAACTTGTACACTTCGTTCGAAGCGGTCGTTGGTGAAAATCAACAAATCCACCCAGGCGGCGTTCTTGCGGGAGAGGGGGTATAGCTGGAAATCTCGCCGCCTCCCGTAATAAAAACGACCCTCATGCAACGAAAGTGTTGCTATCCCCCGGTCAAAGGCTTCGACTCCGGTTTGCAGTACAGCAGTTAGGCTGCCGATGGATGAAGAGTCATCCGCTTTGAGCAGAGAACGAATGCGAATTTCTTTACGCACTTTGCTTTTGGCTTCGACCGTATTGGCCTGAACCACCGTGCGTTTTTGGGGAAACACGAAATCGCCAATTTGAATCATGAGTTTTCTCCTCGGGTGACAAGCACCATGGGGGGCGCAGCGGTATTCAAATATGGATGCAGCAAACTCCAAGCCTCTTGCCAAAGCCTGTTCGAAAGAGAAATCAACTGAGTGACGCGCCCATGTTCGTTCAAGCGAAATTCTGGCGTGCGGAGTTCTTCTGCCGTAACCGCTTCAGCGATGGCTAACGACTGAAAAAAATGTGAGATGGCGAGCAGGGCTTCTGCCCGTTTGATTTCAGGTGTGGCTTCAGACTCTTCTATAAGAGTGGTCTCCGCCAAAATTTCCCGATGGGCTTTTTCCAAACTCAAGTTCAAACGCTCTGATTCCACAGTTTGATAATCATCGAGAAATGCTTCATCGCGGATGTCCAATTCGGATGCAAAGGGCATATAACACCTCCATAAATTGAAGTGATCAGTTTCTCCTCCCCCAAGCTGGGGCTTGCGCGCCTTGGTGGGGAGGCCGGGAGGGGGTTGTGAGTGAAGCATTTCCTTTGATGCAACATTCTCAACCCACCCCTATCCTCCACGGCGGACTCTCAATCCCGCGGATCTTTACCCACAAAGGTGGATTGGGAATTCCCCCCTTATTAAGGGGGGGTAGGGGGGA
>CAZEZQ010000575.1:0-4522 GCA_964516245.1 uncultured bacterium
GCCAGGCCGTTTTCCATAAAGGCGCGCACCACGGCGGCGGTACCTTCGGGGCGCAATGTCAGGCTGCGCCCGCTGCGGTCTTCGAAGGTGTACATTTCTTTAGTGACAATATCGCTGGATTCACCCACGCCGCGCTTGAAGAGTTCTGTATATTCAAAAACCGGGGTGCGGATTTCACCATAATTATAACGGCGGAACATATCGCGAATGCGGGATTCGATATCACGCCAAATTACAGTATCTTTCGGCGTCAAATCATAGGTTCCCACCGGACGTTGGATTTTCATAGTGTGTTTGGCTCCTAGGTTAGGCTAAGATATTCAACGATGGGCTACGCGAATCTTTAACGGCAGATTCGCTTTTAGCCCATCCTACTTTGGGTTTCAGTGGAGTATCGTACCTTTAAGCACCCTCTCGCTCAACTTAGAGTAGCTCCTTTAAATCATCTTTAGTCATTCCAATTTGGTTCAGGATTTTTTTTACGGTCTCACGTGAAACATCACCGGGATGAATGGGAACGGTTGTTGATCGACCATCTGGATGGGAGAAATATGCGTGGCTGCCTTTTTGGCGCTTTTTGGTAAATCCTAATGACTCCAATAAGCGTACCATTTCATTAACTTTAGTGCTTGGAAGACGTTCACTCATGCTGTTTGAAGTTGGACTGTGACTGGTTTTAAGATATGTTCATCTTCGATAGGAATTTCTTTGCCTTCTGAATGCAAACCTTCCAAGTGGCATTCAATGGCTTCTTGGATGCGTTCTTCCGCTTCTACATAGGTTTGACCGTCTGATACACATCCAGGTAATGCAGGTACTGTTGCGATAATTGTACCATCTGTTGCTTTTTCAAAATGAACAGTATACCTGTATTGCATGTTTTCACCTCGTGTACCGAGTAAATGTTTTTTTTGTCCATATAAGCTATTATACTCTCTTATTCTGATATCTTACTATTGAATCGAACGTTAGATACAGTAGAGTAATGTTGTTGCCAGTTGATGGGCTACGCGAAATCATAAACTACATGAATTCGCTTTTAGCCCATCCTACACATCTACAAATGGATAGAATTACACTTTTTGTTGGTGGGCTACGCCAATTCACCAAGGTGAATTTTGCATTGAGCCCACCCTACATGATTGAAGGTGATATGACTGAAAAAGAGCCATTGTTGGTTGTGAAAGATTTGGTGAAGTATTTTCCGATACGCAAAGGTGTGTTTGGGAAAGTGGTAAATCATGTTCAGGCGGTGGATGGGGTGTCGCTGACCATTCACAAAGGGGAAACGCTGGGCCTGGCGGGTGAGAGCGGCTGCGGCAAAACCACTGTGGGCCGGGTTATATTGCGTTTGTTGGATGCCACATCGGGTGATGTCCGTTATGAGAATTCTCCCAATCTGCTTGAATTGTCGCAGAAGCAGATGCGGGAGTACCGCAAGAAAATTCAAATCATCTTTCAAGATCCCTATTCGTCGCTCAATCCACGTATGACGGTGAGCAGCACACTGTCAGAACCGATCAAAATCTTTAAGTTGGCCAAAACCCGGGAAGAAATTCGCCAGCGCTGCCTGAAATTGATGGATGCGGTGGGCCTGCAGTCTGAGCATCTCTCCCGCTATCCACATGAGTTTTCCGGCGGCCAGCGACAGCGTATCGGTATCGCCCGGGCATTGACTGTGGAGCCCGATTTGATCATCTCCGATGAGGCGGTCTCGGCTTTGGATGTTTCGATTCAGGCCCAGATTGTCAATTTGATGATGGATTTGAAAGAGGAATTCGGGCTTAGTTACCTTTTTATCGCGCATGATCTCTCGGTGGTCAGGCATATTAGTGACCGGGTGGCCATTATGTATCTGGGCAAAATCGTCGAACTTTCAGAGACCGAAGCCCTGTTTACCAAACCGAAGCATCCCTACACCCAGGCGCTGCTTGAAGCGGTGCCGGTTGTTGACCCGAAAAAAAAGAGAGAACGGATCTTACTCGAAGGGGATGTGCCTGATCCAATCGATCCACCGCCCGGCTGCCGTTTTCACACCCGCTGCCCTTACCGCATTGAGCCTTGTGACAAAGAAGAACCGCAACTGTTACAAATTGACGGCCGTGAGGTTGCTTGCCATCTTTTCGACAAGCGCCACAATGAGCATGTTCCTGAAACCATATTGGAATACAAACAACCTGAGCCTGCGGTATCATAAAATACCATGAATCCCACGAGACTGATTACTCATCTACGGCAGAATCTGGTGCTCTATTTTCTGCTTCTTGCCGGGGTGGCCCTGCATGCCTCTACGATCAATTATGGGACCAATGTGGATGAAGGGGTGTATTGGGTAGAAGGGCGTGAGATAGCAGAGGGGCGGGTGATTTACCGCGATGTGCAATTCAACAAACCTCCCTTGGTGACGCTGGTGGGCGCTTCTTTTTTTGTATTTGGTGATACGCCAATTTATCCTATGCGGTATGGGATGTTGATGTTGAGTGTTTTGGGCCTTTATGGGATCTACCGGCTTGGCGATGTGTTGTTTGGCCGTACCGCTGGATTGTTTGCTTTGTTATTGTTTCTATGTGAACCATTTTCGGCGGTGTGGGCAAAATATTTGCATACTTCAACTTGGCATCCCTGGTTTACCGCATGGGTGCTTTGGCTGTTGATTGCTGGACTGCAAAATCAAAACCGAAAGATGATCTTTGCTTCGGGATTGGTTTTGGGGCTTTATGCCCTATGCAAGCAAACGGCCATTTATATGCTGCCCATTGGATTCTTTGCCTGGTTGATTTTTGCACAGGACTGGTCTGTGAAATCTCTTTGGTCTGAAGGCAAAATTTGGGTCTTGGGCATTCTAGTTCTATTCGCGCCTTTTGTTGTATGGGTTTTTGCTGTGGCTGGATTTATCAATGTATATTACGACATTTGGACGGCCCATCATTTGATCGCCGAATGGTTTGCCCATCACACAATGGTTTTTCGTTGGAATGAGTTCCTTTCGATTTTTCATCTTTCTCCGATGTTCTGGTCTTTGGCAATCGGTGGAGTATTGCTTTTGTGGAGTGCACACCAAAGAAGCGTATTGTTTGTATTGATATGGCTGCTGATTGAAGTGCTTGGAAACACCGTGTTGATATCCCATGTGTGGCGCCATTATTTTATGGCGATCATGGCGCCGGTGGCGGTTTTGGGTGGTATGTTTTTGGATGCTGCTTTTTGCAAATTCAAAACATTCTCATTGCTAACCAAATTTGAGGATGCATCATACCGGCAGGTTGCTGGTATCTTGGTGATCGCATTTTGCACGGTTCCTTTTTGGCCCCGTACGGATTGGAAATATCCTGGCATTATTTTAAAGCAAGAAGAAGCGATAGCGCGGCAGGTTGAGCGCAACTGCGATTCGCAATATTTGTTGAATTTAACCAATCCCGCTTTGTATGTGTGGACGAAGAAGGATATTCCACCGGTGTTTCAAGGAGAGCGCACAACCCGGATCCCCTATTTCATGACCCTGGCTGGCCGGGGATATAGCACGCTGGATGACATGCAGCGCACCATTGAACGTTGGCGTACAATCGATTTGGAATGTGTGGTGGCCTATGAGAAGTATGTTCCACAGATCGTTGAGAATCCAGTATTGCAGCCTTTGGAAGAATGGCTGCAAGAAGATTTTCAAAAACCTATTCGTTTTGGCACGGGTGAAACGTATTATGGGTGGGTGTTGATGTTTCAGAAGAAAAATGGAAAAGAGTGATGACATGTTGAATCTGCAGAAATTCTATTTTTTATTTCCCCTCACCCTACCCCTCTCCCGGGGGGAGAGGGGATTGTTGGTCCGGGGGGTATTGGGTTGCAGTGGCTGTTGTGAAAAAGCTATCCTGCGTTTGCGGGGCAGACACGGGGGTCTGCCCCTACATTGGGATTTGCCCCTACATTGGGATTTGCCCCTACATTGGGATTTGCCCCTACATAATGTAAGGGGAATTTTGCGTGATTGCCCTGTGTTTACAATTCTTGTATTTTTATTTTTCGTAGCATGTTCGAATCAAAGTCATCCTCCAATTCAAACGGCTGATATGGAAACGCAAATGATTGAAGTTTCATTAAAAGTTCCTGACACGTCATGGAGCGTTCAGATTGAAGAAGTTTGGCAGCTCTCTGAAGAAATTTGGGTGATTGCCCGCGTTTCCCGTGGTGAAGGATTTGGCGCGCAGATGATCAATGAGGTTAAAGATTCTGTAGAGGTTCTTGCCCCTGATCTTCCGCAAAAAGTGTTTATTCTGGGCAAAAGCTGGGGGTGGGAGAATGAAGTGGATTATACGTTTGCTGAGGATATGGAGGGGGTCAAAGAGAAAATGGGTGAAGGGGAGTTGATTTACGAACGGGAAGAGAAATAGAGGCGTCAATGAATATACCTTGAAATTTAGTTGTTTGTCGAAGGTAAAATGATGAGTTCGGATCCCCCCCTTCCCCCCTTGATAAGCTGATCTTTACCCACAAAATGTGAACCTTGAAGTTCCCCCCTTATTAAGGG
>CAZEZQ010000576.1:0-4516 GCA_964516245.1 uncultured bacterium
AATATGTACACAAATTCACCTTGTTACCTTTTAGGCATAGGCACATCTGTGCCAAAATTTTCGGGCACCCAACAGCATGCGTTGGAATTCATGCAGCGTGTGGTTCGTCATGGCATGGATCAAAAGCATCATAAGGTATACCTGCCCTTTATAGAAACCATTTTTCAAGGGAGCGGTATCTCACGCCGTTATACTGTGCTGGAAGACTACACTCACTTGGATGTTGAACGTTTTCACTTTTTCCCCAAGCAGTGGTCGTTAGAACCGTCTCCCAGCACTGAAGCCCGTATGGAGGTGTATGAAAAGGAAAGTGGAATTCTGGCTGAGCAAGCGGCCCGCCAAGCAATGGAACAAGCAGATATCCAACCCGAACAAATCACCAACCTCGTATTTACGACCTGCACCGGTTTTTTCGCGCCAGGGCCGGATGTGCAATTGATAAACCGGTTGGGGTTGTCACCCAATGTAAACCGCACTCAAATCGGGTTTATGGGCTGCTGCGCTGGGTTCAATGGATTACAATCGGTTGAATCGATCATCGCCCGCAATCCGGATGCAGTCGTGCTGCAAATTGGTTTGGAACTTTGTACTTTACACATTCAAAAGAAACCGGTACGCGATTTGTGGGTGGCCAATTGCTTGTTTGCCGATGGGTGTTCAGCCGCGATTTTCAGTGGCCAATCCAATAAATCCCGTTCCTTGGCTCAACTCGTTGGAACTCATTCTCTATTGGCCCCTGAAACGCTGGAACAAATGGCATGGAAAATTGGCAACCATGGTTTTGAAATGCGCCTGAAACCCAACGTGCCCAAACGGCTCAAAACCGTGGCGCCTGATTTTCTACAATCAATGCTCGATACGTTTGAATTAAAACGGGATGCAATCAAAGGCTGGGCCATCCATCCAGGCGGCCGGAAAATTGTGGAAGCGCTGCAACAGGCCTATCAGCTGGATGAAGAAATAGTTTCATCTTCTTATACGGTATTGCAAAATTATGGCAATGTATCCAGCGCGACCTTGTTTTTTGTTTTGAAAGAAGAATTACATCACAATGCAAACGACGGCTATATCGCCGCTTTGGGGTTTGGCCCTGGATTGACGATAGAGGGCGCATTGTTCGAACGAGTGTAAATCATGCCAGATTTTTCCCAACGCAATCATCAGCAAGAATTGATGGATGACCTCAACATCCCTGCCGATGAACTTCATAACACGTTACGCGAATTGGATACAATCAATCATTGGCTCAACGGATATATTACTAGCATACAAGGGATTCTCAGCCTGATTCCAACCAACACAAATCAAGTTCGCTTGTTTGATCTCGGTACAGGTGGAGGGGAATTGTTACCCAGGGTGTATCGACAATTGCAATCAAAACAAATCGACACCACTCTGAAAGGTATCGACTTCAACCCCAACTGTGTTGAATATGCGCAAAAGCACAACCCAAATTCATCCATCCAATACCACACGCAAAATGTTTGGGACGCGATAAATGGTGAGACGTATGACATCATCCATGCTTCCTTGTTTTTTCATCACTTTCAAAATCATGAGATGATCGAATTACTGAAACGTTTGAAACAGTGCACCCGCTGGGGAGTCGTCATCAACGATTTACACCGCCATCCTTTGGCATACTATTCAATCTTGTGGCTTACAAAGTGGTTTTCCAAAAACCGCTTAATTCAAAATGATGCCCCGATTTCAGTTTTACGGGCATTCTCTCGCTCAGATTTGGATACATTGGTCCATCAAGCCGGTTGGAAACAGTATCGAATTACATGGAGATGGGCGTTTCGCTGGCTTGTGGTTTTGCATCAGGATAACAACCATCATGAATGAATATGATGCCTTGATCATCGGCGGCGGATTATCGGGCAGCGCCTTGGCCAATTGGTTAGCCCGAAAAAATTGGAATGTGGCCTTGATCGAAAAAGACCGCTTCCCCCGAGACAAACTCTGTGGTGAATTTCTTTCTCCAGAAGCCCAAGACTTTCTTATAGAGCTGGGTGTAATGGATAAGCTGAAGCAACAAGGAATATCTTACATCAAACAAGCGCGATTCACGCATCCTTCCGGAAAAGAGATACGCTTTGACTTGCCCGGCATTGGTCTCGGTGTCAAACGCAGCCTGCTCGACGCCACTCTGTTTGCTTCTGCCCAAAAAGCAGGAGCTCATGCATTGGAAGGTGTTCGGATCGATCGCCTTGAAACATCCAATCAAAGTATCACTGCCAAAGCAAAGATCGATTCAACTATTCAACGATGGAAAGCCCCCCTGGCAATCGCATGTTATGGCCGCCGCACGGCACTCGATGCCAAACTAAACCGCCCATATTTACAAAAGAAACATAACTTTGTCGGTTTCAAGAGGCACCTTCAGTTAACAAATCAAGACAATCGTTTGAACAACACAGTTGAGATCCATACATTTTCAGGCGGGTATTGCGGCTGTTGTTTTGTGGATCAAAACACTGTCAATGTTTGTATGCTCATTCACCAAAATTGTATTCAACAAATAACCCCCTTTTCTTGGGAACGCTTGGTGGAATGGCTCAAGCAACAAAATCCCTGCTTGAAAGAACGCATGCTCAGTTTGCAGCCATTAGCATCCCCAATGCTCAGTGTAGGCCAGGTTCCATTCGCATACAAAGAAAAATGCATCGAAAGAGTTTTGTTTTGCGGAGATTCAGCCGGAATGATCTCGCCCTTATGCGGCGATGGCCAAGCGATGGCTCTGGCAAGCGCCTATGAATTGTCGAAACTGCTCGAAGAATGGAAATGCAGCAATCAATGCATCGACATCTTACAAAACGAATGGCAAACTCGCTGGCGCAATCAATTTCAACAAGCGATCCGTATTGGAAACTGGCTGCAATACCTCATGCTCTCCCCCACCTTAACGAGACCAATCATCCATTTCAGCCAACAGTTCCCTGCTCTTCCAACATGGATAACTCATATAACCCGCAGTCCAGTAACCACAGCAAAATAATTCACAACCAAGTTTTTAATCTACAACTCCATTTCATCCCCCACAATTTTTTGCAGGTTCTTCAACCTCTTATTCAACTCTTCAATAATCTTATGCTTGTCATACTGCTGCGAGAGATCATGAATCTCCCAAGGGTCTTTGCGAATGTCGAAGAGCTGAGTGCGGTCGGCTTTGGGGTAGCGGATCAGTTTGTACTGCTCGGTGCGGATCATGCGTTGATGGTCGGTATACGATCCATAAATCGCATCGTGCAGTTTGTCTTTTTCACCCTTGATAACAGGCATCAGGCTGGGGAAATCGACCGTATCAGGCGTATCGATCCCCGCCAAATCACAGGTGGTGGCGAACAAGCTGTGCAGATACACCATCTCATCAATCTGCCGTCCCTTCTCCATCCCCGGTCCACATAGAATCAGCGGCGTACGAATGCTGTGTTCGTATTGATTTTGCTTGCCCATCAGCCCATGCTGGCCAACCGCCAAACCATGATCGGCCGAAAATATAACAATAGTGTTATCCGCTTTACCCGATCTCTCCAGCGCCTCGAGAATTCGCCCAATCTGATAATCGGCATGCGAGATAATAGCGTAATATTCCTGCAGATGCACCTTCACTGCATGCTCGGTGCGTGGAAAGGGTGCAAGAATCTCATCGCGTAAGGTATATCGGCTGCCCTGTTCGAATGGATGTTCGGGCAAGTAGTTCGGTGGAATATCAATCTCATCAAGCGGATACATGTCGATAAATTTTTGCGGTGCTTGCCTTGGGTCGTGCGGTGCGTGAAAAGACACATACATAAAGAAAGGATCGTCGCTATTGGCGGCGTTGTTATCCAAATAATCGACAGCGGCATCGGCCCACAAGCGGCTGCTGTGCACAATCTCACCGTCATCCGTTTCACGCCAATGGCCGCTCAATGATTTATCAGAAGGCGACCAATCGTTGCCTGGCGCGGGCCGGTAATACGCTTCTTCTCCGGACGGGGTGGAGGGGAACATCCCCCCGCCATGCGGCCCGACATTCTTGAAACTCTTTTGCAGCGTAATATCCCCATTGTGCCATTTGCCGGTCATAAAGGTGTCATAACCCGCCTTGCCCAAGGTCTCACCCCATAGTGGAACCTTCGGGCCTTCATCATTGCGATGATTGCCGATATCCCGGCGCGCATGATAAATATATCGCCCCGTATTCAGCATGGCCCGGCTGGCAACACACACCGCCCCGGTCCACGACCCTTGATTAAAGCAATGTGTGAAAGTAATGCCGTTTCTCACAAGCCGGTCAACGTTCGGAGTTTTCACGGCTGGATTGTTCAACGCTCCGATCGAACGAAAGGTCTGATCATCGGTAAACAAAAACAAAAAGTTGGGCTTCTCGTTGGATTGCGTATAAGCGGCATAAGGCGACACCGCCAATCCAGTAGCAGCAGCACATGTGTTTCGTAAAAATTCACGGCGTTTCATCTATCTTCTCCAATTATTTTAATTTTATTCCTTTTCTCGTTAGGAGGGCGAG
>CAZEZQ010000577.1:0-223 GCA_964516245.1 uncultured bacterium
TAATAGAGTTAAAGATATTAATCGGGGATAACTCGTAAACTCAGGCTAGATCATATTCAATTTTTTCTTCTTTAACAGGAGCAGTTGCTTGAAGGAGAATCATTTCAGAATATTCGTTGTAAATGACAGGAAGTAATCGATCTATGGTATCTGCATACAACGGTGACCAAATATCCCAATTTTTTCCAAGTTCAATGTTTAGGTTTGGCAGGGCTAAAAATTT
>CAZEZQ010000577.1:233-2147 GCA_964516245.1 uncultured bacterium
TAGACTTGATCAGGAAATAAGTTTTTATAATTGCTCAAATCGATTTTTCCAGGAAAAATGGTGTCAATTGATTCTTTATTTTGAGGATATTGGACCCCTGTTGAATGATCACTAATCACACCGATTTCAAGAGCACCTGGATTGTAGCGATACCCAAATAACCCTAAGGTTCTATCATATCTTGGAGTGACGGTTGCCAGAATATCATTATTATTAACATCCAATCCTAAGTCATATGCCTCTTCAATTGAAAATTTGCCTGGTAAATAAAAATGAGTAATTGGTCCCTGTTGATGGTTGATTTTAACCGATCCGCTAATGGTCCCATTCAAATCGAGTTCGATCGATAGTTGGAGGGGTTCTGGTTGACTGCCACCAAATAGTGAAGAGAAAAACGAATACATGGTACTGGCAATATTAACTCCCCCCATAAGTGCTGAAGAACCAAGTCCAACGACAGACTTCAGAGCGTCAAAACCTTTAGGGGGATTTTTACTATCATTCATTTTTTTACTAAATTCTTTGATACCCTTACTAATTTTTTCAGCCCCTTCTTTAACACCTTTGCCGGTTTTGGCGACATCTTTTGCCGTTTGAATAATACTTGAACCACTGCTTTCAAATTCTTGAATCGCTTTTCCAATGGCTTGACCCGTTAAAGTTGCATTCAAATCGCCTAAATCATAAGAATTTATCTCAATTTGAAATCTGACATTTTGCTCATTTTCTCGAAAGGGGTCTTCATACAATGAGCGGTAGTATGTGGCAGGCTGGCGGATTGCAATCGCGTTGTCGATTGCAAAATTAGAACCCATCGGATACAAAAAGGGCACTTCGAAGCATGTCCATGTTCCCACTTTCCATTTCGCTAAGGGAATGGTTACATCAGACCATCGATTTGGGTTTGGGTGTAATGGAAAAAAAGCACCCTCCAGGGGATAATTAATGTACTGTGTGACACCACCAATCTCTTCTTGGGCTATCCCCCACAGTGAGAGTTTTGCAGTACTTCCTGTTACATTTAATGGCATGTCACGGTTGTATAGGTAAAAACGTAATTTTCCCTGCATTTCGTTGTAATACACCAGTGAATAGAAACGTGGAGTAGGATCAGTGGTATTCTTGTGTAAAAGATACCAACCCTCATCGGGCCTTGGGATGGGGTAAGTTTGGACGTTGGTATGTACTCCAGCCCACCATGGCGAAGGCAGCGGTTCTATTTGCAAATATTTACTCAATCCTTTCCCAAAATAACCTCTTTGATAATCTAGGTCATCTGCCAAGACGATGGCATTCATATTGGTAGGTTGTCGGCTTGAAGTTCTTAGGTATCTAAGCACAAAACGCCGGCTGGCTCGAAAGGATGACGTTTTCAGTTGAAGAAAAAGACGTTTATATAAGTTGTCTTCGTGAATGATTTCGGATTGAGTATCGGTTAAATTAACTTCAAGCGGTCCACGATGATCCGCCCGATACTGTGCAATGGGTGTTTTTGAGGTAAGGCTGTCTTTTGTATGAATAGTTATAACATCATCAGGATGTAGATTGACTCCATCCAATGGATCCAAACCTAATGAAAAAACATCCAGCCCGCGTACATCTATAATCCAAGTATGCGTAAAATTGGGCGGAAGATGACCGGGATCAATTTTATACAAGACTTTTGTAAACGCATTTGGATGATCATAAACAATGCGTTGTAATGGAATGGTTTGCCCTGGGTAATGATAATCTGGAGGTTGAATGATTGGGTCTACTTCATCATTCTCGAGCCGAGATATTTGGTTGAATAAGTAAGGCGCAAGGGCAACATCCCATTTTTTAAGCTCGATATCTGCGACAACTGCATTCGTTGCTCCGTCCGATGCAGAAAAAGACATGTTGCCATCATTAAAACTGTTTTGCGTATTTTCA
>CAZEZQ010000577.1:2157-4500 GCA_964516245.1 uncultured bacterium
TTTCATTTGAGACATATTGCAATACAAACTCACCATCTTGATAAATCACTATCGAATTTTCTAAGACATGGACATCAACCTTATTCCATTCATCGACATCGAAATTGACATCCTCAGCAATAAGGTTTGTGGTTGCCTCAGCGGTTTTTTTGTTGAGAGATACCAAGCCTGGGCTTAATTCCAATTGATATTCTTCTTGTGTTTGATGATTTCGAAGTAGTGAAACCATCATATTCCCCTGGTTTGTTCGATACCGAAAACTAAGCGAAAATGCATTAGATGTCGGTTGTTGAAATTCAAGTTCCGCTTGATTTTGTAAAACATAGTGCGTTCTCTGGTTTGTTTCGACTGTATTTACTTCACCTTCCACGGTCCAGTAATTAATGTCATCGAGTTGCTTGATCAGTGTTTGTTGCTCGATATCAATGGTATCTGTCGTAATTTCTCTCTGATGAAAATTAGATTCTTCCTGAGACAAGGAAATCAGTTCAAATCGATCCAGATATACTTTAGAGGAAGTTGCGCCAGAGGATACCACTTGAAAAACTGGAATCACCCCATTTTGTTGAGAGTCAATATAAATAGATAACCATCCCCATTGATTGTAGAATTGATTGGAACTAGACAAAATTCTTGTCGCTATAGAACCATCCACGCTTTCCCAATTTCGTTCAACATCACTGTCTAACCCGCCTAAGCCAAATTGCGAATTATTGTCTTCAGCCCATACGGATATTCGCAAAATGGCTCCCCCTTTGCCCACGCTTTGAGGGGGGCCAAACAGTGTAACACCTTCACCTGGATCAACGCTGATGATGCCACCAAGTCCATTTGTAAATGTTCCTGTGGGATCTTCTGAAATTGTCGAATTGCTCAGTAATTCTCCCAATAAAAAATCACTTTCACCCCCTGGCGTCGTGATAGAAAAACCATCTAATGTAACATCATCTGATTCAAATTCATAATACCATTGTGATAAACCAGTTTGATAAAGGGGGGAGTCTGCACCCTCTCCTTCATTCACAAACGGTTGTTCTACAATGACTGATGAATCCCCAACAATATCCAAAATGTCTATTCCATCCTCAATGGTCCCTATAAAAGTACCAATGTTGCTGACTTCATCCTCTGGAACAACCGCATCATATCTTAAGGTCGCACCACCTCTTTCCCCACCAATCAACCAGGTTAATTGATTATTGAATATCGAAATCTCTCCAAGACGTTGATCGTAGTTTACAATTTGCCAGCCACTAGGAACTGATTCTTGGATGACATAGGTACGATTACTATCTTCTGCAAAATTAACTTGTAGTTCGATTCTCTCCAAAGTCTCACCCGGACGAATGTTCGAAACTGGAATAGTACGAGTAATACTATCTACGATTTCAAATAACGGTTTTGGTTCTTTTTCAGTAATTGGATTCAGTTGAATGTTTGAAAAAAGTCCCGAAGCCAATTCTTCATTATTCTCATCTTCAGAAGAGACACTCATTCCCAATAGGATTTCATGAGGCATATCTACTAAACTGATTTCTGCAATAATATCCCATTGTTCTTTTTCAACATTTGTGAGATAAATTTGAAACTGACTATCATTTCGTGTAACCCGGCAGCCAATCAATTCTGATATTTGTTGGCGAGTTAACTCATATTCGATCTCTTCACGTAAAATATCATAATTCTCTCGGTAGGTGATGATGATTCTATCTTGAGAGGCAAGATAACTAACTTGCAGGTAAGGAGAATTTGGCTGTTCATCCCATCTAATCATAAATCCCATTCGAGATTGTTCATTGGGATAGTCTTGCCATTGAAAATTGCCTTCAATGCTCCAATCGCCTTCTGTTCGGGTGTAGAGATAATAAAATTCTTCCTCAAAAAGCGATGTGGTTGTCCCATTCCCCCAAATATAATATGTGTCTCGCTCTACATCGTATTCCCATTGACCTTCAGTGTGAGTACGGTCGCGTGTCGGTCTAACATCGATTGTTTCTAAAGTAAATTCTTGTGAAAAACAGATAAATTCCAGCCCAACAATTATCAAAATAAAAATAAAAGTTCTCATGAAAAAACCTCCGATGATATTTTTATATAAAAAAATGGTAATAGAAAAACTATTGATAACAAAAATTTAATACCGTCAAACGGTATCATGTTTTTTTAAGAATTGCAAGTAGTTTTATGATTGTTTTAGCCTGAGTATACGAGTTATCAAGACGATTCGGCAAAAAGTCCAATCCAGAAAACAACAACACAATATATAGCAACATAGATATCTAACCCACTTTGTATGTTGTTGTCACGGTAGGAATGCCGGTTGCCCGGCACCCCCCGTACAGA
>CAZEZQ010000578.1:0-2926 GCA_964516245.1 uncultured bacterium
AACGTGACCGTGATTTTTATTCCAACCGGTTGGAACAACTGCAAAGCGAAAACCAAGAAGTTCTAAAAGAAATCCAAGCCCATAAAGAAAAACTGCAAAACTATTCGGAAGAAAATACGCAGTTGGAAAGCCAAATTACGGAGTTAAAAACCAAGCAAGACGAACTCAACGAACGGCTGCAACAGCTGAATCAAGAAGAAGCCCAAACCCGCTCTGCCTATCAAAAAGCCGAACGCGAATATCAACAGGCTCATTCACGCTGGGAATCGCTGTGCGCCCTGCAATCGCGGCTGGAAGGCTTCGACAAAGGGGTTCGCTATCTTCTGCGCGAACAAGAGCAGCGTCTGCCTGAGTTGCTTTGCACGCTGGCGGAAAAGATTCAAGTCAGCAACGGCTTTGAGAACGCCGTCGAATCGGCGTTCTCACACAAACTGCAAGCGATTTTGTGCGAAAACGAACAAGCCGTCTCACAAGCGATCCAACATTTGCGCGAAGGCCAAAAGGGGCGGGTGGCGTTTCTACCACCAATCACTGAATCACCACAAGACGGCGCTCCGATTCCTGAAGCCCTTTCATCTCTGCCCCGATTGAGCGAGTGCATTCAATGCGAAGATGAGATGCGCCCATTGGTGAATCAATTGGGTGTTCATGTTTTTGTCGCTGAAACACTTGATTATGCCATTCAGTACCGCCAAGCGTTGCCCAAGGGATACCGTCTTGTCACCCGCGATGGAGATTTGGTGGAAAGCGACGGCAGCATTACTGGGGGGCATTCTGCCGGGTCGCAGATTCTAGGCCGTGCCCGTGAAATACAAGAACTGGAAGAAACCTGCAAACGGTTGGAAAACGAACGCCATGAACTCGATTCCAAATCTCAAGAGCTGCGCAGCACTATTGAAACGGTCATGGGAGAGCGCAATGCGGTTCGTGACCGCTTGCATGAGGCCCAAAACCGGAACCGGGTGGTGAAAGACGAACTCAGCCGCACCCATAAGCATCTTCAACAATATGAATCGTCTCATAAAAACCTGATGGAAGAATGCCAAGGGCTTGAGAAAGAATTGCAACAAGGCAGCGCAGAAGCCGAAGCGCGCGAAAAACGCCTGGCTGAATTACTGGAAAAACGGGAAGGGCTTGAATCGGAACTCGAATCATGGGCTCAAGAGATGCAGGCCAAACGCGAACATCTGAAAAACCTGCAGGAACGCCAGGCCGAGCACCGTATGAATCTCATCGAAAAGCGCAAAGACCAGGAACGCTGGACCCATAGCATCGAAACAGTTTCCCGCCACTTGCGCGAACTCGAACGGGGCATCGAAGAAAAGAAAGTGCTAGCCGAGCAACAAAACGAGCGCCGCCAGGAAACCGAAAAAGCGATCGAAGAAACCCGGTCCAGCTTGCAAGAACTTCGCGGCCAGCGTGATGAAGTTTGGAAATCGGTTTCTTCGGGAGAAGAAGTTTCTCAGGCTTTGCGCACCGACTGCCGCAGGGTTGAAGAAGAAGAAAACCAATTGGTTGAAGCCTTTGAAAAACTGCGCAGCGAGCGGGAAAAAATCGAACAAGATCGCATGAAAGCCAGTGTGGAACAAGAGTACTGGCAGCGCAAACTGAACGACGAATTTCAAAAACTGGATGAGGAAGACAAAGAAGCCTGTAGCCGGGACGAGCGCAGTGACGAAGACTTGCTCGAAAAGGTGGAATTTTACAAACGGCGGTTGGGCCAATTGGGGGTTGTCAACGAACTGGCGATTGAAGAATTTGACGATGTGAAACATCGATGCGATTTTCTGGAAGAACAGCTGGAGGATCTGCGAAAATCCAAAGCCGATCTGATCCATTCGGCCAAACAGCTGCACAACACCACCGTGAAATTGTTTTTGGAAACCTTCGAAATGGTAAAAGAAAATTTCAATCGAACTTTTCGCCGAATGTTCAACGGCGGCCGCGGCGAATTGCGTTTGCTTGAAGGCGACCCGTTGGATGCGGGAATCGAGATTGAAGTGCAACCGCCGGGCAAAAAACTGCAATCCATCAGCCTGCTTTCAGGGGGCGAAAAGGCACTGGTCGCCTGCGCCCTGCTGTTTGCGATTTATGAAATCAAACCCTGCCCCTTCTGTTTTCTTGACGAAATTGACGCCCCGTTGGATGACAACAATGTGGGCCGCTTTACCAATATGCTGCGTGGATTTTTGGACCGCTCGCAATTTATCATCATTACGCACAACAAGAAAACCATGGAAATCAGCGATAGCATTTACGGTGTTACTATGGCCCAAGAAGGCATTTCTTCTGTATACTCCATGCAGTTTGACAGTCACCGTGTCGATGCCCTGCCAAGTGGAAACGGCAATGGTTCCAATGGCAAACAGGCCAATGGCAAACAAAGCAACGGAAAGCATTCTGAAGAAGAATTGAAAGAAACCAACGGCCGTGGTGTGAAAGAAGAATATCAAGAAGAAGAAATACACGTGTAGAATCCGTTTTTTCTCCTGAAATGTATCCTATCTTGTTCTACTAAGCCTACCCTCTCCCTATGGATAAGCCCGATTGGGGAGAGGGTCGGGCGGTACATATTGCCTGTCTTTGTCTGTTGCAAATCCAAGAATGCCACGTAAGGATGCCAAATGGTTGCGAGGGTTTGGCAATCTTGCGGGTAAATACGTTTTGGACCAGGATGCCCAGGATTGTGAAAATGATGGCCAGGATTTACGGCAACGGCGTTGAATCACGGATGACGGCGTTGGATTTTTCACTGTGTTTGAAATGACAGATGTCGAGGTTGAATTGTATGCCTCAAGGGTAAACAAACAACGTTTACCTTGGCACCCGCGCAATCTTACGAGTGAATACGTTTTGGACCAGGATGCCTAAGATTGTGAAAATGATGGCCAGGATTTACGGCAACGGCGTTGAATCACGGATGACG
>CAZEZQ010000578.1:3026-4495 GCA_964516245.1 uncultured bacterium
GCGTTGGATTTTTCACTGTGTTTGAAATGACAGATGTCGAGGTTGAATTGTATGCATCAAGTGTAAACAAACAACGTTTACCCTTGGCACCCGCGCATATGATTTTTTACCAACTTTGTATAGTGAGAAGACAATTCCACAATCTCTTCAACCGGACCGCAATCAAACGAAGGAATTTCATAGTTTTTGTCATTAATATTCGTAGATGAAAAAATTTTTCCTCTTTCACATCCACCAGGGCCAACTAATTGGGTTCAAAATGGTTATTTGTATTCCCTGCGAACAAAGCGGCTATGGTTGGTTCTTCCACTGCGCCAATATGACACAACGATAAAAAGTCACAGACAGAAAAATAAATAAATGCTTCATTTGTGATTCTTTTCTTCCTATAACTATTTATAGAGGTATACGGATGAAAAAGATTGTTATAACTTTTAAATTATCGAATTTACTCAGTCTCTTCCAAGTGCTTGAATCGTATGTAAATAAGATGGGATACAATTTTCAGTCTATGGGTTTCTAAAAAAACGAGTATAGTATGCGTGAATTTTTCTAGTTAGATCAAGACAAATTTTGCTTGAATAATATGGAAATTGCGTCAAAATCGCCTAGAAAAGACGATTCGGCAACAAGTCTTTTTTGGAGCGCAGGCGTCCCCGCCTGCATCAACATACAGCGTGGGTTAGATACCTATATTGCTATATATTGTGTTGTTGTTTTCTGGATTGGACTTTTTGCCGCTTCGTCAGAAAAGATGCTGTTTGCAATGAAATGTATCTGTAAAACGGCAGTACATTCGGGTACATTTTGGCTGGGAAACACCCGGAATTATTTTTGCGTAAGAAAGTGGAGCTTCATACATGTTATTCTCCAGCATTAAAGGATTTTTTTCTCGAGATTTAGGCATCGATCTTGGTACAGCAAATACGTTGGTTTATGTGAAGGGTCAAGGGATTGTATTGTGTGAACCGTCTGTGGTGGCCATCGTAAAAGGGACCAATCAGGTTTTAGCGGTGGGGAGTGAGGCCAAAAACATGCTGGGCCGAACTCCAGGCAATATCGTGGCCATTCGCCCCATGAAAGACGGCGTCATCGCGGATTTTGAAGTCACAGAAGCCATGCTCCGGTATTTTATCAACAAGGTGCACAACCGCACCCGTATGGTGAACCCACGAATTATGATTTGCGTGCCTTCCGGCATCACCAGTGTAGAACGGCGGGCTGTGAAAGACTCGGCCATCAGCGCCGGAGCGCGAGAAGTGTTTCTCATCGAAGAACCGATGGCGGCCGCGATTGGCGCAGGCCTCCCCGTGGCCGAAGCCTCGGGCAATATGATCGTCGATATCGGCGGGGGAACGACCGAAGTGGCGGTGATCTCGCTTTCTGGTTTGGTGGTGGCCCGCTCGATTCGGGTCTTACCGATATCGTGCAACAAAGCGGCAAGTTCAGCTTGCAGTATCAGGAGTCGG
>CAZEZQ010000579.1:0-272 GCA_964516245.1 uncultured bacterium
GCCGCCGATGATGTTGTGGTCTTCGACTGTCATGATGCCACCGGTTTCTTTGGCGCATTTGACAATCAGCTCGGCATCGATGGGTTTCAGGGTGTGGATGTCAACAATCCGCGCATTGATGGTTTGCTTAGCCAGCAGTTCTTTGGCCTGCAAGGCGTGGTAGGTGGTACCGCCGGTGGCCATGATGGTGATATCGTCTCCATCAGCCAAGGTTACGCCTTTGCCCAGCTCATATTTGAAATCGGGCGCGTGCACGTCTTCGAGTTTTTGCC
>CAZEZQ010000579.1:282-3359 GCA_964516245.1 uncultured bacterium
CATATACACCGGGCCTTGGTGTTCGGCGGCAAATTCGACCGCGCGCTTGGTTGAGACGTCATCACACGGTTGAATCACCACGAAGGTAGGCAGTGTGCGCATTACGCCTAGATCTTCGAGACCCATTTGGCTGTAGCCGTCTTCACCAATGCCGAGCCCGGCATGGGTTCCAATAACTTTTACATTGGCTTGGCTGTAGGCCACAGAAATGCGCAAGGTATCGAAACGGCCGCTTATAAAGCAGGCGAAACTGCAAATGAATGGGATCTTTCCGCTCAGGGCCAATCCCGCGCCGGCACCGATCATATTGGCTTCGGCGATGCCGCATTCAAAAAAGCGTTCCGGATATTTTTTGGCGAACAGACCGCTCATGGTGGATTTGGAAAGATCGGCATCCATCACCACGATATTCGGGTTTTTTCCACCCAATTCTTCGAGGGCTTCGCCAAAGGATTGTCGCGAGGCTTTATTTGCCATAATACACTCTCTCTATCTTTAAATATTTTTTTTATACCGCTGCCAGTTCTTTCAGGGCTTGATCCCGTTCTTCCTCTTTGGGGGCTTTTCCATGCCAGCCGGGATCATTTTCCATAAACGAGACACCTTTGCCCTTGATGGTTCGCGCCCAGATGAGCGTGGGTTTGCCTTTGGTGTTTTTGGCTTCATCCATGGCTTCGAGAATTTGGCCGTAATCGTGGCCATCGATGGGCAATACATTCCAATTGAACGATTTCCACTTTTCACCGATTGGATCCAACGGCATTACGTCGGATACATAGCCGTCAATTTGTCCGTTGTTGTTGTCTAAAATTACAGTGAGGTTGTCGAGTTTGTATTTGGGGGCGAACATAGCGGCCTCCCAAATTTGGCCTTCTTGTGATTCGCCGTCACCGATCATGCAGTAAACCCGCCAGTCTTTGTTGTCCAATTTGCCGGCCAGCGCTTTGCCCACGGCGATAGAGAGCCCTTGGCCCAGTGAGCCGGTAGCCGCTTCGATGCAATCCATGCGCACCCGGTCAGGATGGCCCTGCAGTTTCGAGCCGAACTTACGCAGGGTAATGAGGTCGGATACAGGAAAATAACCGGCCATAGCCAGGGCGGAATACCATGCGGGGACACAATGGCCTTTTGACATCACAAAGCGGTCACGGTCTTCCCAGCGTGGATTTTTGGGATCATGCCGCATGATACCATACAGCAAACTGGCGCATATATCCGCTGACGATAGCGAGCCACCAGGATGGCCTGATCCTGCTTCGGTGATCATACGAATCGAATGTTCCCGGATTTTCCGGGCATGTTCTTTTAGGGTGTTTACATCGCGAGTTAGTTCAAACGCCATATTGGTTCCTTTTATTAATCATACAAATAAGATGGCTTACATTACCGATTCTGCATGAATCTTATAATCTTTAAACGACGTTCCGGCAAAAAGTAAATCCATCATTTTGTTGTACCACATCTTGGGCGCAGGCGAGGACGCCTGCGCTCCAAAAATAACTTTTTGCCGGATCGTCTTAAACAAATGATAAATTTAGAATGCTATTGCCGCAAGTGTTTCTCATTGAGCCGATGGTGAGAAAGTTGTTTGTTGATTGGATTCTTACGGGAGAAGTGTGAAGAATGTTTCGTTCATTTAACCCCCTCCTAACCTCCCCCATTTCATTGGGCTGATCTTTACCCACAAATTGTGCACTTGGTATTCCCCCTTATTAAGGGTGGTTAGGGGGGATCTGACTTTTCTTATTTCGCCAAATCCCCCCAGCCCCTGCGGTGCTTACCCCCCTTAATAAGGGGGGCGAAAAACGTTCTCCAAACTTGTGGGTAAAGATCAGTTTCATTGGGGGAGGAATGGGAAAGCGAATTCTTTCGAGAATATCAAATAATTTTGGTTAAATTTTGTATGGCATTGATTGTATGCCCAACTTTCGCAGCAGGCGGCTGCGGCGGTGATGCAGTGATTCAATTTGGATGGGGGCCACATCGACAAAGCGGCAGATTTCCAATGCCTGTTCGGTCAGCAAAAGCGCGTCATTCAGCCGCTTTTCTTTGTGCTCGTAATATTTTGCCAGTTCGATATGGGCAAAACAATCATTGTTCAAGTCTTTCATTTCTTGCCAAATTTGAACCGCTTTCTCAAATTGTTCGCCCCGTTTGAATATCAGCGACAATTGGCGCCGAATGGTCAACGCCATTTCGTCCGGCAAGCCACCATGATTCAAGGCCCGTTCGAAAAACTCTCCGGCTTGCTGCCAGTCGCATTCCGCCGCGAAACAGCGGCCAATCGCCAATAGTTCTTGTGGGTGCTCGCATTCGTGTAGTGGATTGTGCAGCATGCGGCAGGTTTTGGCCGCGATCAACGCAAGTGTGCGAATGTCTTCCGCATTGTGGGCCAGGACCGGGCGGATGCGTTCCATGCGAATGCCGCGCAAGAAGTCGAAATAGACATAGGGGATCAATTCACCGGGGATATCTTCGTCACGGGTGTGTTTAAAGATATGGGCTTCGACCGTAGATAGGCGGCAGTTGGGCAATAGTTCACGCCAAAAGCGGCGCGCTGGATAGAGCAAATCAAAATGCGGCCAGTTTGCGATTTGGGTTCGCTTGCGGTTGAGCAAAAAGCGTGAGTTGAGCAGGGGAATATCGAAACCTTTGCCGTTGTAAGTGCAGACTGCCTGGAACGCTTCACTGAGCGAATGCAGTTCAGCGAGCACGGCGGGTTCGTCTTCATAATCGCGCATGAAATATTGCCGAACCCGAAAGCCCTCTTCGGTGAAAAAACCGGCTCCCACCAAAAAGGGGAGGGTGCCGGTTCCCCCCGCCAATCCGGTGGTTTCGGTGTCGATAAAAAGTAGATTCTTTCCGTCCATGCCAGCAAAGCGTTGATCACCGGCATGGCGAATCATTTCAACACTGGTGATGTCATGTGCGAGGTAGGGCAGTGTGTGATTGGGGTAAACAATTTCTTGATAGCCGTAGGCCCCCTGTTCGTTTTCGGCGATTTTCATCCCAATGCGCTGGAGAAACTCTTGTTTGGCGGCATCGCGGTGTTCGGCGGCACCTACCAAATCGCGGCC
>CAZEZQ010000579.1:3369-3635 GCA_964516245.1 uncultured bacterium
CGGGTATGTTTAGCAGTGTTTCATCGAGATTGGAGGAATGAGAGGGTTTGGGCTGGGAGGATTCTTGTGCCGGTGAGGGAGAGCTGCCCACACCGGTGGTATTGTTTTTTTGAAAACGGCGCAGGCGTTCATACAGGTCCGCCATAATCCCTCAACTTTATTTCAGGTACCGGCTTATAGAATAGAAGAAAGTAAGCCGGTAAAGTGAAATTCCCCTCCCAAGTTTGGGAGGGGTTAGGGGAGGGTTGAAGAGAAGGAGTATATCA
>CAZEZQ010000579.1:3645-4493 GCA_964516245.1 uncultured bacterium
CCTCCTAACCTCCCCCATTTCATTGGGGGAGGAATACTAATACGCTGCTTTTTTCTTGGTCTCTACTTTTTCTTGGTTTTCTTGCCCGTATCGGGTTCTTCGGATTCTTCTTCTACTTCTGCTGCCGGATGATTGTTTGTGGGTGCTTGTTCAAATCCCATCTGTTCGCGTATCTTACCACGAATTTCTTTAAATATCTCTGGATTTTCCTTCAAAAAGGTTTTGGCATTTTCACGGCCCTGACCCAGTTTTTGCTCGTTGTATTCATACCAAACCCCACTTTTTTTGATGATATCGTAATCCACACCCAGGTCAATTACTTCGCCTGTAATTGATATTCCTTCACCAAAGGTAAGATCGAATTCGGCTTCTTTGAAGGGCGGGGCGACTTTGTTTTTTACGACTTTCACTTTTACCCGGTTGGCCACCACTTCGCCTTTTTCTTTAATTGAGCCAGTGCGGCGGATATCCAAGCGAACGGACGAATAAAACTTGAGCGCCCGGCCACCGGTAGTGGTTTCGGGATTGCCGAACATCACACCGATTTTCTCGCGGATCTGGTTAATAAAAATGGCGCAGGTGTGGGTTTTGTTGAGGATGGCTGTCAGTTTGCGAAGCGCTTTCGACATCAAACGCGCCTGCAGGCCCACTTGGTTGTCGCCCATTTCGCCGTCGATTTCTGCCCGTGGCACCAGCGCCGCTACCGAGTCGACCACCACTACATCGAGCGCGCCGCTGCGAACCAGCATTTCGCAGATATCGAGAGCCTGCTCTCCAGTGTCTGGCTGCGATACCAATAGATTATCGACATCCACCCCCAGTTTGCCGGCATATTCGACATCAATAGC
>CAZEZQ010000580.1:0-4492 GCA_964516245.1 uncultured bacterium
TAAGCAAATTTCAACAAACAAAATTTTATAATTTGATCTTAAGTTAATGACATTGATTTATGAGAAATTTAAGGATAAATCCAATAATATCCATTCTACTCTCTCCAACTCTATTTTTCTTATAAAAGAAATTTTTCATCACTTTTACTGTTGCAAAAAATGCTCAAAAAAGCGATAAATCTGTTCATTAGACTCCGGCGTGGGCGAATGAGTCTCCCGGTTGGTCATCGCCACCCGGTTTTTATATCCCAAAAATTCATTCACCGCCACCGAATGGTTCAATGCCCGCCAGCGTTTGGGCGGGTCTTCCGCCCCGCCCGATACCAGAAAAGGCCGGGGGGCCATCAGAGCGTGCAGTTCGTGTAAATCATGCCCCTTTTCAACCAATGTTTTATACGCTCCCGTGCGGGGATTCTCTTCTGTAGGGACACCCGGCTCACGCCAATGCTCGGCATCATACCCCATATACCAGGGCTCCCAATAGTTAACATTGGGCCGGGTTTCGTCAAACACAATGCCGGGGTCAGACCAGGCTGCGCAGGCAAACTTTTCATCCAAACATGAGGCAAACATCGCCCACTTGCCCCCATACGAATGCCCCACGATACCGATACGCTCCGGATCAACCTCTGGACGTGCAGCCAGCGCATTGAAAGCATTGGCGGCAGCATAAGCCAACGCCGACAGCGGCTGCAATTCAGCATTTTCTTTACTGGGAAAATAAAACGAAGCAGGCGTGCCCAATGACAATGATACAAATCCCCGTTGGCTCAATTGATAGCCGAAATCGCGCAATTCTTTTCCCAACCCCGCACCGGTTTCAGCATCATAATACACCACAATCACTGCAGGAGCCTCTTGAGCCCCCTCAGGGATCAACAAATACCCATTCATCATCCGCTCCCCCGACAAAACCTCCACCTGCACATGATGCTGCGTGATATTATCCCGCTGTGTTTTTTCAAGATGTTCCATCGAAGGCGTATCAATCATCGGCGGCCAGGGGTTCATAATCGAATGCCATGTGCTCTTGATCTCCTCCCGGCGCCGTTCCCAATCGGCTTTGGTTTTCACTTCCGTTCCATCATAAAATTTCAATGGAGAACGGTAATCGCCAAAATCATTTTCATATTCATCGGGTGGAGAAAAGTGAGGGGCCAGCTTCGTGGGAAGTTCTTCCTGGCCCAAGGCAACACTCATTTGCATTGCAATCAGAAAAAATATCAATACGCAATAAACGGATTTTTTATGACTTGAACGATTTGGCATCACGCGAACCCCTTTGTTAACTTTACTATCACAAATTTTCTCATGAAACCATATCAAACGCAACAAGGCTTCAACAAAACACCACCCATTTTAACCCATTGCTACTGTGTATTTCTCTTTTAGAATTCGGTATCATCTTCAATTGAGAATTCGTATCAGAAACCAATGAAACTCATACGTCACACGGCACCAGAGGAGAAACCAATGTTCTACCCAATTTCCCAAATCAACACAGTAATATTTATTTCATTGATTCTATTTGTATGTGCTTTATCCATTCCCCCCCATTCTTTTGCCCAATCCGATGATAAGTATCTCTATCGGGTCAGTACCGATGAAAACAAAAGTGAAAATCAGTTTTCCTCATTAAGCGAGGCCATCCAGGCCAGCCGCAAGGCTCCTGCCGATGCGGCGAAACGCATTCTCATCGATGATGGTAACTATTTTCTTGATGACCCCATAAAGCTCAATGCACAAGATTCCGGCTTAACCATCGCAGCCGCCCCCAACACCAACCCAACTCTCATCGGTGGACGCCGCATCACCAATTGGAGAAAAGAAGGGGATCAGTTCTATGCAGCCGATTTGCCTCAAGTCAACACGGGTGAGTGGGATTTTCGCGCCTTGGTGGTCAATGGCGAATTGCGCCCGCGTTCACGCCTGCCTGAAAGCGGTACTTTTGAACATGAAAGCGAATTTGATGTGCCTTGGATGAGCACCACCGGCGGCGGTTGGAAGCGTGATCCCACCGAGAAAGAACTCACCACTCTGAAGTACAAGCCCGAAGATATTGGTGAGATGCTCTACCCCGACAACGCCGAAATCACGGTTTATCACATGTGGGATGAATCGATGGTTGGTGTGAAGTCCATTGACCGCGAAAATCATATCATTCATTTTTCCAACCCCGCCGGCCATCCACCGGGGGCCTTCGATGTCCACAAATACGTAATTTGGAACACCCGCGAAGGCATGACCAAACCCGGCCAATGGTATCTAGACCGCACCCACGGCAAACTGGTCTATTGGCCCTTGCCCAGTGAAGAGATGGACCAAGCCGAAGTCATCGCCCCCACCATGGAAAAAGTTATCGACATTCACAATGCCCAAAATATAGTTTTGAGAGGACTTGGCGTTACTGTTACCACTACACCACTGCAAGCCGGTGGCTTTGGTGCTGGACGGTTCGCCGGTGCTGTGAATATCAACAATGCAAAGAAGTGTCTGTTAGAAGATCTGACCGTGTTCAACGTCGCTGGACAAGGCGTCCGCGTGGATAGCAGTTCGGATGTGAATATCGAACAATGCCACATCCATAACACTGGCGCCTGTGGCGTCAAAGCTCCCAGCAGCACAGTTCGAAATAACCATGTGCATCACATCGGCCGCATTTATCCCAGCGCTATTGGGGTTTGGGGCGGTGGTGCCGGCTGCATTATTTCGCACAATGAAATTCATCACACCCCCTATTCGGCCATCAATTGCGGCGGCAAAAACCATCGCATTGAACACAACCGCATCTACCAGGCCATGCTCGAATTGCACGACGGTGGAGCCATCTATGTCTTCGCCGGAGACAATACCGTGATGCGCGGCAACTATGCCTACGATATCCCCGATACCGGCGGCTACGGCTCCAGCGCCTATTACCTCGACGAACGCAGCACCGACTGTGTAATCGAAAACAATCTTTCAGTCGGCATCCAACGACCCACCCACAACCACATGGCCAAAGGCAACACCATCCGCAATAATGTCTTCATTTACGATGGCGATATGCGATTGACTTTTCCCAAAAGTTCAGATTACATTTTCTCCAAAAATGTATTACTGGCCGATGGCAACATCAAATTTGAATATACAGATGGCGAAATCGAGTGGAAGAACAACGTCATCCACAGCAAAACCGGCAAACTCATCCATGCAAAACTAAACAAATACGAGTCTACCGAAACTATAAAACTCAATTTGCCGGAAAATAATTCAACCAATGATCCATTGCTAAGTGTTGAGAATGGTAAAGTAGACTATGATGAAAATTCGGTTGTACATGAATTGAAAATCAAACCAATCGATGTACGCCAGGCAGGAACATATTAATTGCGTAATGCTGTGGGAGGGCGAGGTTCCCACCGAGCCGGTTATGATGTACGCCAGGCTGAGACTTATTATTTATGTAATTGTATTCGTATGAGTGTTGCTTCATCGAAAATTTCATTTGAATTGGCTAACAATTGCAATCATGAATCGGTTGGTGATATCTGTATGCAAAAACTATATCTTTCAAACCCAGTATTTTGGGTTTTCTTTTTCTTGTTCACAACATTAAATCATCCCGCTTGTTCTCAAACCATCCATACAATGGATTACGACGGAGATGGCCGGGTAGATGCCAACGATCTGCCATTGCTGATCGAAAAGCAATCGGATCTGGGCCTTCAAGCCCGTGATCTATTCGAACTCAGCACACAGTGGAAAACAGAATCCACCATCCGTATCAATCCCGAAACCGGCTTGGAAGAAATTACGCTTACACTGCCCAACCTCCCTGAAAACGCCGTCTCCCTGAAAATGGTGCGCATTCCAGCAGGCACATTCACAATGGGATCAGACCCGAATACAAACAACCCCTTGCTTCGTCCCTTTCTTGAGGTGGAATGGGCCCACCACGAAGTCACCATCAGCCAAGCGTTTTTTATCGGCAAGTTTGAAGTCACTCAGGCTCAATGGCAGGCATTGATGGGAGACAATCCCGCCCAATGGACGGGAAACATCAACCGCCCGGTAGAACAAGTTTCTTGGAACGAAACTCAAGCTTTTATTAACGCCATGAATCAACTTGAAATCGGCGAATTTCGCCTGCCTACTGAAGCCGAATGGGAATATGCCTGCCGGGCGGGAACAACCACTGCCTTCTCCCATGGAACAGGCGAATCATGCGCCACTCCCTCAGGACGGTGCGCGGAACATGAGCCGTTTATGTGGTATTTGGGAACCACCAGCGGAACCTTCCCTAGAACCGTGGGTTCCAAACTCCCCAACCTATGGGGATTACACGATGTCCATGGCAATGTGTTTGAATGGTGTTCAGACTTTTGGCAAGATCCCTTCAATCGAGGACCGGTAACCGACCCACTAGGACCTCCAACAGGAATCGGACGAGTGATTCGAAGCGGCGCATTCAATACTTCAACATTTAACTGCCGGTCGGCGAATCGCAGCG
>CAZEZQ010000581.1:0-4491 GCA_964516245.1 uncultured bacterium
AGAGGGATTCCCTGCCCCGGGCTGTGCAGCAAATCAATCCCCTGCTGGCGGCAGATCGTGGCCAAGCGGGTTTGCACCCATAGGTGGGTGCTTTGGGGTCCGTTTAAGACATGGCGCATACGACCGGGCATCGTTTGATCTGGGATGGGACGGTTATAAAGCAGTGCGTATTCTTCGTTTCCTTCCAATTCTGCCAAAGCGTGCAGAAGATGATAAGTATAAAATGCAATGCCCGCGCGCGAGCGGGTTAATGTCGAACATTCAATGCCGATTCGCACAACCGCCTCCGTCGATGTTGTCAGTTTGTGAATTTTGAGTGATACTCTTCAAAACTGGAAGTGATAAAAACTTTTAAAGTAGGTCAGATATCCGAAGTAATTCCCCTCCCAAGACTGGGAGGGGTTAGGGGAGGGTTGAATGAATACGTAAGCAAATCTCTTAACCCCCTCCTAACCTCCCCCATGTCATTGGGGGTGGAATGGGAAAATCTATCGTGTTTTGATAAATCACTCATTTGTTCAGTTAAAAATCTTTTACCATTGAATCGCTTATGTTATTTCCAATACTCAACATCTTCTTCAATTTAATTATTATCGTACTATTGATCCGCTATTTCATCGAGAAATACAGGTATTATGGATTCGGCCCTATTATGATGGCGGTGATTAGAATTACCGAGAAGATGATCAAGCCAATTCGGCAAGTTTTCCCTCAAAGATCTTTGTGGCTGCAAGACCAGATGCCTTTGGCAGCCATTGCCGTGGTCTTGTTCATTCGGGGATTGATCATCTTTTTGTTGCCCGGTTCACTGGTTTATTCGTTACCGGTTTTTCCATCAGGAAACATAGCCGGACGCTTCATCGCTGCTGAATCGGTGAGCTTTACCATGGGAGTCCTGCTCATCTCTCAGCTGCTCATATTCATGCTGTTCGCCAGCATGATGATCACCCGGCGCGGCATCACCGCGGCAGGAAGCGGCGGGTTTATGTGTTTTCGGGAAAAAACATTCAGCATCTTTCAATCGGTGCGACGATACATCCAAACCGATAACCTTGTGACCTTGTTTATCGTAACCAGTTTGGCAATCTGTGTAGCCGGGGCAATGCTTTCGGTCATTACCAGTTTGTCGTTTATGATGTCCCCAGTGGCGGTCGCGATGCAGCACGCATTCTTAAAATCAATGCTGGAAATCATCGTTGGGGTTTTGCATATTTATATGTTCATGTTGCTGCTTGCCATTGTGGCCTCTTGGATCTCTGCCGACCAATTCAGCCTGGTGGTTCAGTTCGTGAGGGCGATGGCCGACCCCTATTTGGGCTTCTTTCGCCGTTTGTTCCCCTGGGCCCGGGTGGATTTCATCGACCTTTCTCCCATATTTGCCTTTATTGCACTGATGATTATCATTATGGCATTGCAATCGATGATGGGAGTAGCATTACTGTAGTAAGCCATTTAATTGTTCTTAAAACTGACCAAATATATTTGAATTTTTACCACTGTAGGTGCAGACCCCAGTATCTGCCCTGAATGCTGATGATTCTATCCCAAATACTGATAATATTGCACGAATCATTCTTATGAAACATTTACGTAAGTTCTTAGATTTGAATTGGTTATGCATACTATTTACGTTAATCAGAAGTCGTTCAATCAAACCGGCTCGGCGGGAGCCTCGCCCTCCTTATGAAACACCTTGTTTTATTAAGTAAGCCTCCCTCACCCTATCCCTCTCCCAGAGGGCGAGGGGATTGTTGAGCAAACATTATTGAAGCACATTAGTTTCATCTTGATATAGCCCGCCGGGGCGGGTGAGGTGCTCGTAAAAATCTTAAAAGCGGCCTTATCCTCTGCTACACAAGGAAAAAATCCGTACATCTGAAAAAATAAATACTACTTTTCATAATATTCTTTTCAATTAAACCCAATGATCATTTAAATTTTTTATTGCATTCTAAAGTAATTTAGTATAGATTAACCGTATCTATATTTTCATTTTTTGGGGAGTTGATTATGAAAAGGAAACATGCGTTTACTTTAATTGAGCTATTGATTGTGGTTGCGATTATTGGGATTTTGGCGGCGATTGCCGTCCCCAACTTTTTGAATGCCCAAGCCCGTGCACGTATCGCAAGAGTGAAAGCTGATCTTAAGGCTTTATCAACCGGTGCAGAAATGTACATGATCGACTATAATACACTGCCACCCGACGCCGGACGAGGATTTTTATACACCAACGCGCAAAGTCAAAAAAATGGATGGATATCATTAACCACTCCAGTCGCCTATATCAATCCTGGTGGATTGATCGATCCCTTCAAAGCCAAATTCGTAGGAGTCGATGGCACTGACAGACAATTTGGCGATGCCCTGTATGAAATGGGAACAGGAAACCAAAATGAATCAAGACTTCATGAATTTCCATTTACGACTTGGATCATGGTAAGCATAGGACCTGATGCGGGGTTGGGCCGTGAACATGCGGATGACACTTCGCTCATGGCGAATTATCCTCATTCAGACGCCATGTTCCGCTTTGATATTTCCAACGGCTTAACCAGCAACGGTGACATACAAGTTTTCAAAGAAGGCCAACCTGCCAATACCGTGAAAAATGTAGATGGCAAACCTTGGCCGCATAGGTAAACAATTCAACAACGTGGAGAAACAATGCAACGGCGCACTTTTGTAAAAGTATCAACTCTACTCGCTCTCAGTGGAGGGTACATATCATCAGATGTCAACGCAAATGATGCAGTCGGCAAGATCATGACGGTAAGAGGATTGATCGATCCGAGTCAACTCGGCCTAACTTTGCCTCATGAACACGTCCTAGTTGATTTCGTGGGTTGGGAAAATGTTGGTCCCCACCGTTATTCACGTGAAGATGCGTTTGAAGTGATCTTGCCCCATTTGCAAGCAATCAAGAAATTGGGTTGCACTGGCTTTATAGAATGCACACCCGCTTATATTGGCCGTGATGTCCAACTTTTAAAAAAATTGTCTGAATCTACAGATTTGCATATTCTAACCAACACTGGTTATTACGGGGCACGCAATTTTGCTTTTGTCCCAGACTTTGCCCGCAAAGAATCAACCGATCAACTTGCGACAAGATGGGTGAACGAATGGGAAAACGGTATTGATGAGAGCGGCATCCGTCCGGGCTTCATCAAAACCGGAGTCAACTCCAATGAGTTAGGCGATTTGGATCGCAAATTAGTCCGCGCGGCGGCACAAACTCATCTGCAAACAGGGTTAACCATCGCATGCCATACCGGCAGGGGAACCATCAAAGAACAAATCAAAATCATCGAAGAAGAGGGTCTTGCCGGTGATGCTTTTATCTGGACCCATGCGCAAAATGAAAAAGAACACAATCTACACGAGTACGCCGCGAAAAAAGGCTGCTGGTTGTCTCTTGATGGTCTCAGCGAACGTTCTATGGATTGGTATTTGAATGCTGCGCAAGAAATGAAAAAACGCGGTGTTTTAGAGAAAGTGTTACTCTCTCACGATGCGGGTTGGTACAGCCCAGGTGAACCGGGTGGCGGAAATTTTCGGGGATACACATTGCTGTTTGACCGTTTCATCCCCAAACTGAAAGAAGCCGGTTTCACAGAAGAAGAGGTAAATCAAATAACTTTCGAAAACCCCAAACAAGCGTTTACGATTGGTGTGCGGAAACAATGATCGATCATTCATTTCTTCATTTGTGGGACAAAATTTTACCAAATTCATTCAGTTTATCTTTTTTGCTGCTTCTTGAGCAATTTTGTAAAAACGATTGCTCCCAAGTGCACCTAACAATCTAACTTCTTTTTTTTCTTCGTTTATTACGTATACAATGTGAATGCCACCACTATGTGTAAAATATCTGGTATTTTCAGGCATTTCAGGCTTTCGACGATTCCAATGTGGATGAATAGAAAGATTTTCTATTTTTTTATCCAATTCATCGAAAAATTTACTGGCATGAGATTTCCCCCAATTTTCTATTGAGTATTCATATTCATGTGCAGATTCACGCTTAAATACACTTGTCCAAACAATGCGATACTTACTTTTCATTTGTTATTTGATGTGTTTTTGTCAATTTCACAGCGAAGCTGTTTCAACTCTAAAAGGTCTGCTTCTACAAAATCTTCTCCACTATCTTCTATCTCCCTTAAACGCTTATCAACAAAATAGGCATAAACTTCTCCTTCGGTTGGTTTTGAGAAAAACTCGTTCAAAGCGTCACGAACAACCTCACTTGGATTTTGGTACAGACCCATATTCACTTTCTCATGAATCATGTTTTCCAGTTCCTTTGGTAAAGAAATATTTAGCGCCATTACATAACACCTTCTACTTTCAGATGAAAATCTAACCAAAGATATTTAAAATTTTATAAAATCAATATCCACTGGGAGGGCGAATCTCCTGATGAGCCAAAGGTGTGTGAAACCGGCTCGGCGCGAGCACGCCACGGCGCATTTGCAACCTCGCCCT
>CAZEZQ010000582.1:0-4488 GCA_964516245.1 uncultured bacterium
GCATCGTTGTCGTGATCCATGAGCTGGGCCATTATCTGGTCGGTCGCTGGTTCGGACTGGCCTTGCTGGCTGACGGTCATTTTCATGGTTTGGGCATAATCAATTTTTTTCTCTTCATTGCGGGTCCACTCGAATTCCACTTTGGATCGCTTGTCATCCCCTTGAATCAAATTGAAGTCTTCATCAAATAAAAAAGTCACCGGCTGCAACTTGCCCGCTGCGTTAATTTTATGCTCTAACCGGTAGCCCTCCTCTGTTGATTCAAGTTTGTCCTTTTCTTTGGCTTCTTCCACAATCGTGCTAATTGGCACCTGCAAAAAAATACGGCTGGAGGTCTCGATAAAAGGCATATTGATTCCCGCATAATTGGTTAACGCCTGCTGTTTGCCATGATCGACAATCAAATATTTTTCATGATTGAAAATATGCTCGTTAAACGGTTTTTGCTCAGGATTCTCCTTTGGGTTTTGGTTATAGAGCAACACATGGCCTTTGTATTCTTCCACATTGAGATACGAATGCTTCCAAGTAGTGCTCTGCGCCGGTATTGAGTCGATCTGATCAAGAGATTCAGTGGGAACCACCCATTTATTGATTACAGACAGTTGTGAGAGCGTATGGATTCGTGAATCTTCAAAACCTTGAATTTGCCCTATAGCCAAAACAGGGCAGAAAAGAGTAATAAAAACAATTGAGAATAAACGCATAATGTCTCCTTATGATCCAATATCATATAAATTATCGGATGATTTGGCGAATACACAAGGAGAAATACTTGGGATGATTGTGGGCATACCAAATCATCACCTTCGTTAGCAATTGATTCTGATTATTCTTTTTTTTGTTAAATTAATAGCAACAATAGAAAATTTGATAGATTTCGTCTGTGGAAAGCTGTAATAGAAACTTATGAATACAGTAAAAGAAATATAGGCATTGCTTTTTTACGGAGTTATCCTTACAATAATAAGGATACAAATCAACTTTGATTTCTATAAATGAAATTTCCATCGCGGGGTTTTATTCGCGATTTGGTATAAGGTTGAGAGGGCTGTTGATGATCCCTCCTTATCAAACCAATCAGATTTCATACGTATGGCCGTTGTGCTATTCGTTACCCAATACAATAAACAAATAGGGCTTTATTACTTATAGCAAAGCCCATGTGGAGCCAATCTGAATGTACGCACAAAACGAACGAATTCAACCTATTAATATAGAAGATGAAATGAGGACATCGTATATCAGTTATGCGATGTCTGTTATTGTTCAGCGGGCATTGCCAGATGTTCGCGATGGGTTGAAACCGGTTCACCGGCGTGTGATTTACGCCATGCGCGAGTTGGGGTTGACATCCCGCGCGGCATATAAGAAATCCGCCCGTATCGTGGGTGAAACCATGGGGAAATATCACCCGCACGGCGACTCGGCCATTTACGATACCCTGGTTCGAATGGCGCAGGATTTTACCTTCCGGTATCCCTTGATCGATGGCCAGGGGAACTTTGGTTCGGTGGATGGCGATAACCCGGCGGCCATGCGCTATACCGAGGCCAAACTGCAGGCCATCTCAGAAACGCTCCTGACAGACATTGAAAAAGAAACCGTCGATTTTATGCCCAACTTCGACGGCGAACAGATGGAACCCACGGTGCTGCCATCTGAAATTCCCAACCTACTGATCAACGGTTCTTCTGGAATTGCGGTTGGGATGGCCACCAATATCCCGCCTCATAACTTAAAAGAAGTTATCGACGCCACTGTGGCCATGATCGATGACCCCGAAATCGATATCAAGGGCCTGATGAAGTATATCCAAGGGCCAGATTTTCCGACTGCCGGTTATATTTGCGGACGCGATGGGATCAAAGATGCTTATGAAACCGGCCGTGGCCGGGTGGTCATGCAGGCGGTCACCAAAAAAGAATCCCTCCCCGGCGGCAAAGAAGCCATCATCATTACCGAAATCCCCTATATGGTCAATAAATCCAAATTGGTGGAAGAGATTGCCAATTTGATAAAGCTCAAAAAGATCGAAGGGATATCTGATTTGCGCGATGAATCAGACCGTGACGGCTACCGGGTGGTGATCGAACTGAAGCGCAATGAAAATCCCGAAGTTATTCTGAATCAGCTATACAAACATACTCGAATGCAGACCACTTTCGGGGTGATATTACTGGCGTTGGTGGATAACCGGCCGCAATATCTCAACCTGAAACAGATTATCCATTATTTCATCGACCACCGCCGTGATGTAATTCTTCGCCGTACCCGTTACGATTTGCGCAAAGCCGAAACGCGCCTGCACATTGTGGAAGGCTTGCGCATCGCGGTGGATAACATCGATGAAGTGATTGCCCTAATTCGAGGGTCCAACACCCGGGCGGAAGCCATGGCCAGTTTGCAAGACCGGTTTGAACTAAGCGAACCCCAGGCAAAAGCGATTCTCGAAATGCAACTGCAGCGCTTGATCGCTTTGGAACGTGAAAAACTGGAAGAAGAATACAACCAGCTGTTGAAAGATATCGAATACTACAAACGCCTGCTTAGTGAACCCGAACTCGTGATGAATGTCATGAGAGATGAATTATTGGAAATCAAGAAAAAGTTCGGGGATGAGCGCCGCACTCGTATTATTGCTCAAACCGGTGATTTGGAGATAGAAGATCTAATCGCCGAAGAGAATATGGTGGTCACCGTATCCCATAGCGGTTATATCAAGCGCATCGCCACATCGGTATACAAGCGCCAATTGCGCGGGGGACGTGGGGTCAGCGCAATGGGCACCAAAGATGAAGATTTTGTCGAACATCTCTTTATTGCATCTACGCATCATCACATTCTTTTCTTTACCAATAAGGGCAGGGTGCATTGGTTGAAGGTGTATGAGGTCCCGCAAACAGGCCGGGCTTCAAAAGGCAAAGCGATGGTAAATCTGCTGCAATTAGACAATGATGAATCGATCAATGCCATGGTTCCAGTCGCTGATTTTGCCGAAGACCGGTTTTTAATTATGGCCACCCGCCAAGGTGTGATCAAAAAGATAGAATTGAAGGCGTTCTCCAATCCACGAAAAGGCGGCATCAATGCAATTAGCCTGGATGACGACGATACCCTGCTTTCTGTGTGGCAAACCAGTGGTGGAGACGAGATTATTCTCGCAACACGAAATGGCATGGCGATTCGGTTTTCTGAGACCGATGTTCGTTCGATGGGACGAACGGCCCGCGGCGTTGCTGGGATCAAACTGGAAAATGATGATCGCGTAGTGGGTATGGTAGTGGTTCATGAGAATGCCGACTTGTTAACTGTAACTGAAAAAGGCTATGGCAAACGTACGAAGGTATCGCAATACCGTAAAATCAAACGCGGTGGAAAAGGTGTAATCGATATTCAAACCAACGACCGCAACGGCAAAGTGGTGAATATTCTTGAAACATTTGAAGATGACGAATTCATGATGATCACAAAGAACGGGATCGCGATTCGAACCGCCGTAAAAGACATTCGTTCTATTTCAAGAAATACTCAGGGGGTTCGTGTCATTCGATTGGATAATAGAGATGAAGTGGCTGCAATCGGGAAATTGCCCGAAGTGAAAGAGGCTAAGAAAGCCGGTGTTGAAACCGATGCACAAGATCTGCAAGAGCCTCCATCAGATGAAGAAGAATAAAAAGAGGCAAGAAAGTATGATGTTTTGTTCGTTCTATGGGTTCAATTCCCTTAGATGATTCAACCAATCAACTTTTTATTCACAGCACAGTAGAAATGCTATAAAAAAAATTGGTATGGTTGGAAGAAAAATATGAATTTTTTTCTTTCAAAAATAAATTAAAGAAAATATAATGGCTAAGTGAATATTTTTTTCGATGATTTGCTTGAGAATTGTTCTTAAATGAAAATGTATAAGTGGAATAATCTTCCATACTTCAAGCAGGAAAAGGAAAAAATTTTCCATTTAGCAAAATGATTTTCAAATTGCAATTTGATATGTAAGTGATAAAATAGCAATGGGTTAGGTTCTCTTAAAAAGAAGTGGCATTGGCCTTGCTTTTATCTCCTAACGAAAGCATAAAGGAGAACGGAGCGGTGAATGGGCCATGGAAACTTTGGGCAACTACCTAACACCAAATATGAAATTGGGGATTACATGGTCAATTGCCTTTGCGCTTTTTGTAGTATATTGTTGGACACCGGGATCGAAAAAGAAGAAGAAATCTAAATTGGAAAACAGTGTGATGAATTATGTGGAGGTAGATCCACTTGATTTGCAAGGAGACCCAAAAAAAATTCATCCAAATCGAATACGACACAAACAATGGAGCAACAGTGAAACATTAGAGAACCTGGATGAATATGTGAAAGCGTTGAAAGAGAATCATATTGAAAACATTGACGAAGTCTAAAGAATTGTAAAGCAATAAAAAATCGTCCACACGATGTGTGAGGAGCACCAGGTTCTAGCATCTCATGGTAGTTCCAAAC
>CAZEZQ010000583.1:0-4256 GCA_964516245.1 uncultured bacterium
TGAATTTGAATCAAACTCCCAATGTTGTAGAAATCGGTGATGACCGTATTTACCGTTGGCAGTTTTCTCATCTGCCAGATTTACCCACAGAGCCCAACATGCCGGCTCATTCAGAAATTCTGCCTTATTTGAGAATTTCCACCTTCAAAACGTGGGATGAAATGACCACCTGGTATTGGAATTTGCTCGAAGATCAATTGATTTCGGGAGAGGTGGTGAAAGAAACGGTGCAGCGTGTGTTGGATGAATACCGGGCCCAGCACGGTTTGGGAGTGGAAAAAGAACTTGGCGATTGGCAGAAAGTGCGGGCGATCAATGCCTATGTCAACACCGGCATTCGATATTTGGGTTTGGAATTCGGCATACATGGTTACAAGCCGCACAAAGTGGATGAAATTTGCAACGCCCAATATGGGGATTGCAAAGACAAAGCGGCGTTGGCAGTGGCCATGCTGGATGAAGTTGGAATCGATGCGCGTATGGCGATCATTCGAACCACTGACCGGGGGGAGATCGATTACAGCCTACCCTCGCTGGGCATTTTCAATCATGCCATTTATTACCTGCCCAATGTGGAAGGCAAACAAAACTGGATTGATGGCACGGCGACCTTTTTCGGGGCGGAAGAATTGCCTCCCGCCGATGAAGGAGCCAATACTCTTATCGTGAAACCGGGTGGAGGGCATGAATTTATTCGTGTGCCTATTTCCACCCCGCAGGTAAATGGCGGCCAGTATATGACGAGGTTAACGCTGGATGAGAATGGAAACGCCACAGGTTCCCGCAGAGGAGAATTTCAAGGCATATACAATCCTATCATTCGACGGACGTATGAGAACAAACAAAAAGCCGCCGAGATGGTGGATCAGGTTTTGGTAAGCCGTTATCCCGGTTCGAATGCGTCTGACCTTGATCTTTCAGATTTGGAGGATTACAGCAGTGACGAATTTATTTCCTACCGGCTGGAGGTAAATGGTTTTGCGACACGCCGGGAGAATCAACTGAAGATTCCTACTCACTTTTTTAATGAAAATCTTTCTCGACGATACGCCCAATTGGGAGAGCGCGAATACGATCTTGTGCTCTCCTATGCATGGAAAGAGACGCATGCATTGAATCTGACTCTCCCTGATGCGGCTGGCAAGGTCGAGATTCCCGACGATCAGACGGTTGAATCTGAATTCGGATCTTACAAGCGCACCATCGAACGTGATGGGAAGGAAATCAACATCGTTGAAGATATCGTCTTCAAACCCACACGGGTACCGAAAGAAAAATATCCTGAGTTCCGTGAGTTCTGCCGATTGGTGGATATGTATCAAGAAGAAAAAATAACGGTGGATGTAGAATGATGCGACTAGTCCAATTGAAATTTCCCTTTGTTTTCATTTTGAGTGTGTTTTTGGCCATGCCATTGCTTGCCTTGTCAGGCAATGTGGAGGATGGATATGAAGCATTACTGAAAAATGAAATTGAAGACGCCCGGCAGTTGTTCGAAAAAGCGCAAAATCCAGAATCGGAAAAGGTGTTACGGGGATTGCTGGCATGCGCCTGGGCGCGCGGCAATAATCCTAACGTGGCTGAAGTATTGCAGCAACTCATCGAAACGTATCCCGAAAGCCCCTATTTGCCCGCGTATCTTTCATTTTTGGGCAGCCCCGAACTGCAAGGCTGGCCATTGCAAGAGCGGGTGGATACTTTGAAAAAGGCCTATCAAGACTGCGATGAACCGGCGTACAAGCAAACAATTGCCCAAGAACTGGCTGAAACGCTGGATATGGTTTTGGGAGATCAGATCGAACAAACATCACGGCAAGCCGGTACGGTGATGGACCATTGGTCGATTGTGGGTCCATTCGGGAAACACGGGGCCTCTGATTTGTTCACCCGGTTTGGTATTGAGGACGAACTTCGTGATTCTTATCAAGGGTGGCAGCGTGAAGTGGCCATGCAAACGATCGACAATCCTGATTTAACCGGCTTGATCGAGCTGGAACCGCACTTCGGCTCCGTGAATGGAGTTGGTTATCTGTTCAATGTGATTGAAACGCAAGAGCCGGGGAAAGCCCGCTTAACCATTCATTCTCCCTCGAATATCCGAGTGTGGTGGAACGGAGAACCGCTATTCGAAAAGACGGAAGACAAATTGCAAAACAGCCGGGCGTTCTCCGTTGAAGTTCCTATCCAAAAGGGCCGGCAATTGTTGGTAGTGAAATCACAGAAAAATGGGAATTGGTGGGTTCGAGCCCATTTGCAAGCTCTCGAAGGACAAACTCTCGAATGGAAATCCGTCCCATTTCAAGTAGATGATTATGAGAATTTTTATTTGAGACCCTTTTCCAATTCCAAATTTTCCGATACGGAATGCCGTGGATTGGTATCCCCTTATCCATTTGAGATTGAATCGTCAAACAATAACCATGAAGCGGTGCTGCAAAAACTATTCACGGCGATATGGCATACCAGCCGGGATGAATTTGATGCCGCAAAAAGCCTGACTGAAGAAGCCGCAAGCGAAGCGCCGGATTTCGCACTGGTTCATTCGTTATTGGGAGATTTGTCTTTACGCTTGGCGATGAATCGGCCCGGTTCGAAATCGCGGTTTCATCAAGAGGCAGAAGCGGCGCTGCAAAAAGCGTTGAATTTGGATCCGCTTTCACGAAACGCTCTCATTGCAATGCAGAGCTATTATATTGACCGGGCGCAAGTCGATACCGCATTGGATGTAATGAAAAGCCATTTGAAAGAGCATCCAGAAATAAGGCTGCAAGGCTACAGCGGCATGGTGGATTACACATTGGCTTTACTTTATCAACGCAAAGGATTTCGCAGTGAAGCGGCAGAACTTTTGAAAGAGGTTTTAAGCGGGTATATCCCCTCCTATGAAGGATTTCATCATCTGGCTCAATTTTATAAACAAAACAACCGTCTCGATAAAGCGATTGAAACGATCCAAAAGGGGATCGATTTATTTCCCGGTTATTCCAGATTCTTGGATTTTGTTTCCAACTTGCCTTCGACAGATACGAAAACTCCGATCTCCATCGAATTGCTGGACGAGGCGTTAAGAGTGCACCCCAACACCATGTACTATGCCTCTGCCAAAGGGAGGGCGATAGAAAATAGAGGAAACCGGGAAGAGGCCACCGCTTTTTACGAGCAAATGAGTGAACAATTCCCTCACCATCACCAATGGAAACAAAAAGTGGCAGAGATAGCTTTTGTTCGGGGTGACCGGCGTAAAGCGTTGCAAGAATACCGCACAATATTCGCCAACCATCCGGATAACATTCGCGCATTTCGAGTAATGCGGGATGTGGCCAAGCGGCCTGATTTTCCTTATATGAGATACGATGCAACGTTTGATGATGTTGATTTGAATGAGTTGGATAAGTGGGATGACTCGCGCGCCAATGCCATATATGTGTTGGATATCATGGTGCAAGAATATCATGAAGACGGCACCTACAGCCAATACATTCACCAAGCGGTGAAAATTATGAACCAGCAGGGGATGGATGATTGGACGGAAATCGTAATCCCCAAAGGCAATGTCGAAATTCTCATGGCGCGTACATTGACACCGGATGGGAGCGAATGGGCGGTTTCGAATGTACAAGACTTAAACAATCAACAGTCGCTGTCTATGTATGGAGCCCAGCCGGGAGCGATTGTGGAATACGCGTATTTGCAACATGGAGGTTCTGATCAACCGGGTGTCAATGTTCATCGAGGAGGGTATTATTTCGCTTCGGACGATGATCCTATGCTGCTTTCCAAACTGACAATCGTGAAGCCGGAGTCATTGCCCTTTCATCTTGATGTCCACCCAAATGACTTCAAACCCGAAGAGACACGGCGGGATAACCAAGTGATTTATCAATGGGTGAACCGGAATCAAGATGGATTGAAGGCAGAAGATTTTTCACCCCCACTCAGCCTGAGAGCGCCCACCGTGCATTGGACAACTTGCCGCGATTTCAATACCATGCTCTCGCGTTATGAGTTTACGTTATGGGGATACGAAGAAGAGTCTCCATTGGTGGAAGAAAAAGCCAATGAATTGATGGAGGATGCAGCGAACAAAGATGAATACATCAAAAATGTATACACTTGGATGCGGGATTCGATTGAGTCTTCATCAGGTGGCTTTACCACCGCAGACACATTGGCCTTGCAAACCGGTGGGGCGTTTCAAGGACAAGGTCCGGGCGCTCACCGGATGTGGGCGCAAGAGGACGTTGAGGGACACTCTG
>CAZEZQ010000583.1:4266-4488 GCA_964516245.1 uncultured bacterium
CCCGCCATCTGCTGCGGAAAGAGGGAATTGAATCACACTTGGCCATTGCTTTCCCACCAGAGCTAAGTCAAGGATACGGCCCGCTGCCTGACCTCAGCATCAGTGGCGAGGCAACGATGATATTGATTGTGCCTGAGCAAGCAGGGACTACCGAAAGAGTCATTTTTGATTTTCGCAGCCGTTATATGCCTTACAATCGTATTGAATCTACATTGCGCCATC
>CAZEZQ010000584.1:0-4479 GCA_964516245.1 uncultured bacterium
CTCCTTTTATCCTGGATATCCTAGTTCAGACAACATCCTCTAAAAATCCTCAAACGGAGAAAACAACACACTAACCGACTCGCCGTTGTGGATTCGGCGGATGGCTTGGGCAAAGAGTTTGGCGACCGAAAGCACTTTGATTTTGTCGATCTGCTTTGGTCCTTCGACGGGGATGGTGTTTGTCACCACCAATTCACTAATGTGAGAATTTTGGATGCGCTCGATGGCGTCTCCACAGAGAACTGGATGGATGATCCCGGCGCGAACATCATTCACTCCCTGTTCGAGCAAGATCTCGGCGGCATTAATTAATGATCCGCCAGTGCTAACCTCGTCATCAAAAATAATCGCGCGCTTGCCTTCCACATCACCGATGATATGTTTCACCACCGCCTTGTCTTGGTTGCCCATGCGGCGCTTGTCGATGATGGCCAGTGGCAGATCCAAAAGAAGGGCGTATTTTTCTGCCCGTTTGGCGCTGCCTGCGTCCGGCGCCACCACAACAGTGTTTTCCAAATTGGTTTTGCGGAAATAATCAACGAATGTAGGTGTAGCCAGCAGGTGGTCGGTGGGGATGCGGAAAAATCCTTGTATCTGAAACGAGTGTAGATTCATGGTCAACATCCGGTCGGCTCCCGCGGCTTCAAGCAGGTCAGCAATCAACCGGGCCGCAATCGATATGCGGGGCTGATCTTTTTTATCGGAGCGCACATAGGGGAAATAAGGCATAACCGCGGTAACCCGGGCGGCGGATGCGTGTTTCAAAGCATCGATCATTAACAGCATTTCCATAATGCGGGTATTGACTGGCGAAGTGGAGGTTTGAATAACAAACACATCGCATTCCCGCACGTTTTCGCCGATTTTGACGAATAGATTTTCGTTTTTGAATTCAATGAGATCGACTTTGCCTAATGGAATATCAAGATAATTGCACACTTCAACAGCCAAAGGCCGATTGGAAAGCCCGGCGAATACTTTCAATGCTCGTCCATTGCTACGCACGTTGATCTCCTTCTTGACTAACTGTCTTTCAATTTATCATACGAAGCCCGGGCGACCACCAATTCTTCATTGGTTGGAATCACCCGTACGGTTACCTGTGATTGATCTGGGGATATAACAGCCTCTTCACCATTGTTGGCGTTGTTTTTGGATGGATCGATTTCAATTCCCATGTGCTCAAGTCCCTTGCAAACTTCGTACCGAACCCGTTTGCCCTTCTCACCGATCCCGCCCGCAAAAGCCAATACATCCAATCCTCCCAGCGCGGCGTAAAAAGCGCCAATATATTTTTGGATTTGATAAGCAAATGCCTGAAAAGCCAATTTGGCATCCGCGTTCCCTTGATCCATCGCCTCTTCGATATCGCGCATATCTTCTGAGACGCCCGACAATCCTTTCAGACCACTATCTTTGGTTAGAATGCGGTTGGCTTCTTCGAGGGATAAATCATCTTCCTGCATGGCGTAAAATACGGCAAAGGGATCGAGGTCGCCTACACGGGTTGAGTGAAATACGCCGGTTTGTGGAGTGAAACCCAGACTGCAGTCAATCGACTTGCCTCCATCAATGGCGCATAGTGATGAACTGCCGCCCAAATGGCATGAAATCACTTTGAGAGTATTGTTGTTTTTGCTTTCCAATTGCGCCACCCGTTCAGATACATATCGATGAGAGGCTCCATGGAATCCATAGCGTTCGATCCCATGTTTTTTGCGCCATCCTTTGGGGACGGGATAGACACGGGCATAGTCGGGCATGGTCAAGTGAAAGGCGGGTTCAAACAATCCGATCAGTGGTATGTCAGGCAGCAGTTTGCGAAACATTTTGATGGCATGGATATAGGGAGGGTTATGCGCCGGTGCGAGAAAGATGTAATCTTCCATCGCCTGCAAGACTTCATCTGAAAGCCATTCGCATCCCACATACCCTTTGGCAATCACCGTTTTGAACGATACACAACTCAATTCAGACATCGAAGTTGCGCCATCGTTTTCAAGGTGCTGTAACACAAATTCGATGGCTTCTTTGTGGGTTTCAAAGGTGGTTTCTTTTGAATCGTTTGCACTGCCGTGGTTCCACTCGGCTTTTCCTACACCCGCACCAATACGTTCCACCCGGCCGGTTGCCAAGACCGATTCTTGTGGAAAATCAAATAATTTATATTTTAGAGATGTGCTCCCTACATTGGTCACCAGGATACGCATACAGAATGTCTCCGGTACAAATGTTAAGGACGAATAGGCAAAAAGTCCGATCCAGATAACGGCCACACAATATATGTATATATATAGTAATGTGGGTATCAAACCTGCGCTGTGTGTTGTTGCAGGCGAGGACGCCCACCAAGGCGCGTCTATGACCTGCGCTCCAAAAAAGACTTTTTGCCGAATCGTCTTAGAAAGAGGTTTGTCATTTTATTGTGACACCGTTCGCTCTGGAAACGAATAGGCAGCAGAGATACTTTTAGAAATTAATGAAAAAATAAGAAATTTTCTTTTGCTAGAGATGTGTATAAGTGTAGATTTTTGGGGAACTGATGTTCAAAATAGATGAAAAAGATGAATAACTCCAATTCAGAAAAAAAATACCATACCAGCGATGTCCTTTCGATTCTCAACACCCCAATTTTCAAGGTGATGTTGGGTGTGGCCGTGTTATCTGCATTCACGTGGGGAATGTTTTTGGAAATCAACCGTGTGTTGGGGTATTCACACCTGGGAACATTTCATTATCGCAACAATGTTGGTTTGTTGACCTATTCGCTAACCGCGCTGATTTCCGCCTTGCTTTCAGGTTCGGTGCTTTATAAGGGGATCCGTGAAAATCATTGGAGTTCGGGAGACATGAATGTATTTTATGGAGGGTTGCTTTTGGCTCTGGTGCTTTTGTTGGCCGGGATGGAATATTTGCTATTCGGTGAATGGGAATACACAGGTGTCTCTTTGTTTTTTCTTATCAAAAATTTGGTCCTCGTGGGTCTTTTCTTATTTCTGATTCGAGTATGGCGAATGGAAAAGCAACAGAGGCGGGAAAATCAATGATTGTTGTTTTTCTTAATCGTTTCAAGCATGGCGATCAGAATGAAAATGATGACGGTTTGGGTGAGGATGACATAAGCGCCAAAGGGTTCGTTGATGATCGGCAATATCAATGCCGAACTCCCAACCGATAAGGTTAGCAGGTGAATAAAAAATACCGCTCGCCGATGGCTCATTCCCAATGTGACCAGGCGGTGCGAGAAATGGTTTTTGTCTCCCACATAAATCGGTTTTTGGTTGCGGACACGTATAATGATTACGGAAATTGTATCAAAAATGGGTACGGCTAAAATCACAAAGGGCATTACAACCGACCAGGCGGTGGCGGTGGCGCCGGTTTCATAGAAGGTCGATTGGATCGTCAATGCCGATACCATGAATCCCAAAAAAAGCGAGCCCGCATCCCCCATAAAAATGGAAGACGGGTTCAAGTTGTACCGCAAGAATCCGGCAATGCATCCCGCGAGCGCAAACGATATGGCTGTCATAAATACCTGCTGGCTTACCAAATGAGTGGCCAATCCCAATAAAATCAAAGCAATCATGGCCACGCCGGAGGATAAACCATCCATATTGTCTAATAAGTTAAAAGAATTCGTGATCAAAACGATCCAAAATAAGGTTAATAAAAAGTTAATAAAAGGCTGTGATACAAAAAGAGCGATTTGTATATTTGCAAAATAAAGTATAATAGCTGCTGCAATTTGTGCGATAAGTTTTACCAGTGGGTTCATCCCAAAACGGTCATCCATCAAACCCACTATAAAGAGTAATGTTCCACCAAAAAACAATCCAAACAATTGACCGAGAACGTTGGTCACACCGGAAGCGTAAATCGCCGCCACATTCAATTGCCGCAGCAACCAGTTGGTTGAAGTGATGGGGTGTTCATAAATCCACCTCAAAATCAATAAATCACCCCACAATATAAGAACGAACGAAAAAAATATCGCCGCCCCGCCGAGTAGGGGTTTGGCATTGCGGTGAACCTTGCGCTCACCAGGTTGATCCATAAAACCCAAACTTGGAGCGATTTTGCGCATCAGTGGAGTTAAAATAACTGAAGCAACAAACCCTTCAACGAATAGGATGAAAAAATGAAACCATTCCATGAACGAAAAACGTTCCAGTTCTTTTTTGAAAAATAGACCTGCCAGAATTCATCGCCGCGTGCGATGATATTCAATCGTCCAACTATACCAGCCCCTCTATATTTGAACAAGGAAGCAAGACCGGTACTTTTTATTTGATAATTTCTTTTTAATAATACATTGATGCGTAAAAACAACAACTTGCCCTGTGATAGGTCAGCGAACCGTAGTAATTCCCCTCCCAAGATTGGGAGGGGTTAGGGGAGGGTTGAATAAATGCGATAAGCGAATCTCTTAACCCCCTCCTAACCCAATGTCATTAACTTCAGAAAAACTTGGGGAGT
>CAZEZQ010000585.1:0-4477 GCA_964516245.1 uncultured bacterium
TTCTTTCCAATATCCCGAATGCTTTTTGAAGTTATGTTTTCTTCTCCTCAGACAGAGGAGATACAGAGGCAATATCATTAACTTAAAACCATATTGGGAATGGTTGGATCGGGTGGGCGAATCTCCTGATGAGCCGCTTGAACGAGTAACCGGCTCGGGAGGGCGAATCTCCTGATGAGCCACTTGAACGATAACCCGGCTCGGCGGGAGCCTCGCCCTCCCGGATGTTTAACCCGGCTCGGCGGGAGCCTCGCCATCCCGCTAAAGTTAATGACATTGCCTCTAAACCTCCCCCCTCTTGGAGGAGGGATTACGACTCCTTTTTTCAAATGTTCATGAGCTGCTATGGAATCACTTGTTTCATACTTTTTTAATGCGTTTCAACCCTATACCTTTGGCTTGGTATTTGCCGGGGTGGTGGGCGGCGTGTTGTTCGGCGCTTTGCCTGGACTGACCGCGACCATGGGTGTGACTTTGCTAATGCCATTGACTTTGGGATTGCAACTTGACCCGCTCAACAGCATTGCGGTGTTGATCGGCATTTACATCGGCGCGATTTACGGCGGCTCGATTGCCGCCATTTTGATCTGCACTCCCGGCACACCCGCGGCGGCAGCCACTGTGCTCGATGGCTTCCCACTGACTCAACGCGGCGAAGCAGGGCGCGCTTTGGTTCTGGCCACGCTCGCCAGCTTTACTGGGGGCATCATTAGCGTGTTTGTGCTTACCTTTCTCAGCCCACAGATTTCCAAAATCGCGCTTGGATTCAGCTATCCCGAATACTTCGCCCTGGCCATTTTTGGGTTAAGCATGATCGTCACCATCTCGGGCAAAGACATCATCAAAGGGGCTATGTCTGGCATTTTCGGTTTATTGATTGCCACCGTAGGTCTCGACCCCATTCGTGGGGTGCCGCGTTTCTCATTCGGCCAGCCAGAGCTATTTGAAGGCATCGGGTTTATCCCCGTTTTAATTGGGCTTTTTGCTTTGGCGCAGGTGTTTTGTGAAATATCGGAAAGCATCCAAAGCAAATTTTCCATGCCCAAGTTGAAATTTTCGTTCCCCTCCATTCGTGAATTGTTCAGTTACAAATTCACCTTTTTGCGTTCGGGATTCTTGGGGACCTTCATCGGCAGCCTGCCCGGCGCGGGCTGCGACATCGCCGCCTTTGTCAGTTACAACGAAGCCAAGCGCTGGGCCAAAGAGACCGACAAATTCGGCGATGGCGAGCCGCGCGGCATTATCGCCGCTGAGGCGGCCAACAACGGCGCCACCGGCGGCGCTATGATCCCCATGCTCACCCTGGGCGTGCCCGGTGACGCGGTCACCGCCATTATGCTCAATGCGCTGACTGTGCAAAACGTGCAGCCTGGGCCTATGCTCTTTCGCGACCGGCCCGAGACCGTGTACCCCATATTCGGCTGCATGCTAATGGCCAACCTTGTGATGGTGTTGGTCGGTTTATTTTCAGCTCGTTACATTTCTAAACTGCTGCTGGTACGCAAGACCATTTTGCTGCCCATCATCTGCGTGATGAGTGTGATGGGGGCTTATGCGCTGCACAACAGCATGTTCGATGTGTGGGTGGCGATTGTATTTGGTTTTGTCGGCTTTGGAATGCGGGTGTGGGGCTTTCCCGCTTCGCCTATCGTTCTGGCCATGATTCTCGGCCCGATGGCCGAAAGCAACCTGCGCCGAGCGTTTTTAACTCCCGATGCCAGCCCGCTGATGTTCTTCACCCGCCCCATTTCGTGCGTATTATTATTGATCGCATTGGCTTCATTCCTGTTTGGATTTTGGCGGCAGATAAAGCAAGCGAAAGAGGGATAATTTATCTAAAATGATAAGTTTGAATCTTTCCTTGCCCTCATCAATAAGCTGTTTTTTACTTACAAAATGTAAACCCTTGAAATTCCCCCCTTATTAAGTGGGGTTAGGGGGGATCCGTCTTTTTCTCATACGCCAAATCCCCCCAGCCCCTGCGGTGCTTACCCCCCTTTAATAAGGGGAGCAAAAACACGTTCCCTTAAGTTTGTGGGTAACGATCAACTTAATAAGAGGGAGAATGAGCATTGAGTAATCCATCTTTTTATGTCTGATAATGCGTTAATATTCTATGACATTTAATTTTGTCTTTACAAAAGGGAACATCGCCTTCCAGCCAATTTATTTGTTCCGTCTCCCCAATTCATTTGTCACAGACTACTTATTTATTAAATAAAATATTTAAAAAAAGTGGGGTAAAGCTTGAAAGCCTTACCCCAAATTTGTTTTGAATTCAATTCAACTGATTGGTTTATTGCACTAAGCTAGCATCAAAGTAAGAATCTTCATTTTCGTCGGTGATGAAGACTTGAATGTCATCAACTCTGAATGATCCATTCACAGCTTGTGCAACAATAAGGTAATCACCGCCTGCAGATGTAGTTCCTGAAGCCTGTAATTGGGTCCACTCACTAGCATTTGCAGCGAAAACCTGTCCTTGAGCCGTATTGTTGTTGGTAAGGTTAATTGCAACCAAATCAACTTGACCCGAATCACCCAAGGCTTTTACATATGCTTGCACCATATAAGAACCTTGGCCTAGTGTTGCTGTAGCGCCAACATTGCTAAAGCTTAAATCGCCTGAAGGAGCCAATTCCAAAGAACCGACTGTTGTTGGTGTATCCCAGTTGTTGTCATCTGACAAGGTCGCTGCTGCGGCACCTTGAGATAGGACGTCTGAGAACCAATTTTCAATACCGGCGACGCTGCCATCAACAGGAACAGGATTAGCACTACCGAACGACATCAGATCCGCCGTTTTGTTCGGGTTCAAAGCGTAATTATGAAGCGGTTGCGCCATAATTACGTGAATGGCTTCGATGACAACCGTTGCTGAACTATCACTGGTATTCACAATTTGTACCAACGGAGTCACGCTGTCACCACTAACATCAGCAATGGCATTCTTGGTTACACCTTCTTCAATTTCAACGTTGTTCTGCACGAACAGAGGCGAAGTACCTAAACCACCGGCAAAACCGCCAACAGCCATTACAACATCTGCTGAGTTAGAATTGTAATCCACAGAAACAGTGCCATAACCATCAGGTAGATCAACTTCTGAGTTGTGGAAAATCAAAACTGCTTCGCCAGCTTCAGCAGTAACAGTGATGCCATCACCACCGAAAGATACATCGGCTTGTGGGTTGCCACCGGCAGGAGCCGCTGTAAACGCTGCTGAATCGTTCACATTGGCGGCAACGGCTGGAGCCGCAACCACGTGAACTGCATCTGCAGTGGAGCCAAAGGTAACAACCATGTCATCATTGAAATCAGAAGTGGTTGCCAAATTATAGCTGCCATCGCCGTTCAGAGTAGCGGTTAAGCCACCATTGCTTGCTTCGGTGCCACCAGCGCCCGTTTCATTACTTACTACACGGGAACGAAGACCGGTGTTTGCGGTATCATACGATAAATCCACAGTTCCGATCGCCACTGATGCCGCAGCACCACCAGGAGTTCCACCACCGGGAGTACCAGCACCACCGGGGAGAACAAGGGTTACGACTGAGTTCACGGTATTGCCAGGAAGAATACCATTAATGGTTAGGTTGCCACCATTCACGCCTGCGATTCGATTGTTATCGTCGAACATCAGGCCTGAGGCGGTAGACCCTACTGTCACAGAGCTTTCATCGCTTACAGAATCACCGTCGGCATCGGTAGCGGTAAAGCTTGCAGTCCCTGCTTCGGCGAAGATTGTGGCAACACTGCCATCCACAGATCCTCCCTCCACACTGTAGGTGAGTTCTGAAGTCGGGCTAGCGAAGAAATCGCCTAGATCCACTCCTTCAAGTGGAGTCCCTTCTTGCAGAGCCATGTCAGGTACATCATTTGATGCAATGGTCCCGCTTTGTGCCGGCGCGGCAATCAAGCTTAGAGCTGCCATGCCAGTTAGACTAAGTAACGTCAATTTCCTCATCTGTTCTCTCCCCCCTTTCTAAGGGTGTTTGGTTTTTTTGGCGCTATGCGCCAAGTTTTCTAGAGGAGCAAATCCGTAGCTGTGGTGTGGCCTCCTTTCAACAACAAAAAAACTCTCGTGAACACCCTACCCTTATTTGGTTCAATTATTTCAATGAGTATTTATTTCAATGAGTAGTTTTCTCATTACAATCGAGTATTTTTTCTTTTTACATCATCTAAGTATAACAACATTTTCATACTATTATAGACGAATGGAGAAAAGTGTCTATCCATCTTTCCAAATTTCCCACCTTAATATAAGGAAAATGAACGATCTTGTCAAGTGAATTTGTTGGATTTAATGAGAAATAAAAAAAACCGTACTTATATGGCGATTCGGCAAAAAGTCTTTTTTGGAGCGCAGGTCATAGACGCGCCTTGGTGGGCGTCCTCGCCTGCATCATCATATAGTGTATTTTAGATGCTAGCATTACTATATATTGTATGGCTGTTTTCTGGAACGGACTTT
>CAZEZQ010000586.1:0-3748 GCA_964516245.1 uncultured bacterium
TTGATTGTTGTTGCTATCATTGGCATCTTGGCCGCTATCGCTGTACCCAATTTTCTCAATGCGCAAATTCGCGCCAAGATATCCCGAGCCGTTTCGGATATGCGCACTATCGCTATGGCCAATGAGGCTTATCGTGTGGATCATGGCGTCCCAGCACCCGTTTCTGGTGGACGTACCCTAACAGGAACCACCCGGCCTCTCGAAGTCCGCTTCTACCGTCTTACCACTCCAGTTTCTTACTTGAGCAGCATTCCTGCTGATCCATTTGTTTCATACCAAAATCAAGAACAATATGAAAACTTTGGCGACACCTATGATTATATTGAAAATGTATACCCCGATAGTGGATATAATCCTTGGGGGCATGAATACCGTCTTAATAGCTGGGGGCCGGATGGGTGGAATGACTATGCCGGGAACCGCATCAGCAGCATGAACCGGAATCTATCAAACGCCTGCCCCGGTGGTGTCCCAGCATTTGTTTACCAATCCTCCAACGGATTGACCAGTTTTGGTGATATTGTTTGGGTGGGTCCAAAGGGGGGCAAAGGCCAGCACAAAGATTTGTATTGCCCAATCCAAAATGGCGGGTATTAATCAACAATTTGTTTTAATTTTTGTGGGATCAAGATAGGAAAGGCCGGTATGAATCGGCCTTTTTTTATGGAATAGTAGTCAGTATCTAATATTTCCTTCATACTAAGGGATTCATCGCCGATTCTCCATCAAATTTATGAGGCCAAGGAGAAAATGATGAAACACGCGTTTACCTTAATCGAACTGTTAATTGTCGTAGCAATTATCGGCATATTGGCGGCCATTGCCGTCCCCAATTTTCTCAATGCGCAAATCAGGGCCAAGGTTTCTAAAACCGAAGCCGAAATGAGGAATTTCGTGGTGGCGCAAGAGATGTACCGTTTGGACAACAATAGCTATCCACCACATTTCCATACTCCGTTTCAAAACAAATTTTTGACTACGCCTATTTCTTATGTTGGCTCGATGCCACAAGACATTTTCCAAAAATCGAAAAATCCTGACGAACGCGCCTGGAACCTAACCTTCGGCGAATATCATCGCGAACCGATTTTTCATCCAGATGGCTCCATCATGCACAACCCCGATCAACGTCTACAAAACAACCCCGCAGATGTTGCTCGAGCGTATTCTAATAAGCCTAACGCTTATGAACTGTGGAGCGTAGGTCCCAATCAGCGGCTTGATTTCAATGATTTCGGCGCAAGTGGGTTTCTCTATTATGAAGCCAGCAATGGGACGCTGAGCATTGGAGATATTGTTTGGGTGCGTCCATAAAAAAGAAGTCATTTGGAAAGTATGCGAACTACAATGCAATTCGAGAATTAACTGTATTCGCTTTCCATTTCCAGTTTCCGTTGGCGTTGTTGAACCCGGTTCCACCAACCCATCATCTGTTCGATGCCGATATCCGGATCGATATCCAAATAAGTTAATTTGGAGAACTGGGCTGGGTCGACACTGGCTCCTTCACGGGCATAGCCTAAAAACCGCATTCCCACTTCAATCGCCCGGTCATGCTCTAATTTCGAATGCATGACCTGGCATTTGAGCACATATTGTTCTTGTTTGACGCTGCCTTCCAGCACCTCATTCTCGCTTACTACCACTCCACGCTTCAAAACATATCCTTTGTTGGGGGTAAACAAGTTCAAACGAATATACAGAATGTCTCCCGCTTGTGGGGCTTGGTCACTTGGAATGTGCATAAACAACATGCATATACCCATATTGGAAATGTTACGGACAGGAAACGATGGTATGGGGGAGCTGCGGTTGTTCTTGTATCCTGAAACTTCACAGAGAATATCTTCTACACGGGGTGCAAGGCGAAACCGCTGCCGGCGATTGATGGAATAAAGGGGATTGGGGAACGAAATAAACAATGCCCCTTTATTGACGAGGCGTTTGCCTTGATTGGTAATGGGCCTTTCTACTTGCTTTAGAATTTTTCCATATCCACCAAACCGATGTTCTTTGGATATTAACATGATGCCCACTTGCTCACCCACTTCGACAGAGTTTTGGGGCAGATCTTTATAAGGAACATTTTCAACAATTATGAAATCTTCTTCAATTTTGTAGTGTTTTTGAAAGGAAAGATATATGCGGTCTGATTCGCTCAAAGGATGGGTTTTGTCGAGCGGATGTTTGTATTCATCTTCCTGCCCGACATGAAAAACCACTTCCATGGTATGAAAAGCACTTACCACATCAAAAATCGCATCACGATCTTTGAGGGTGATTTCTGGAGCTTTTATATATTCAAAGAATTTAAAATACATACCAATTAGCCAACCAAAGATATACATGACGAACCAGCACAAAGTTTGAACCAGAGAACGGACACACAACATGTAGTAAGGCAGGTATCCAACCTGCTTTGTATGTTGTTGCAGGCGAGGACGCCTGCGCTCCAATAAAGACTTATGGCCGAGCCGTCATACATAGATATTTTTCAACAACCGTTCTTTCTTAGAATATTGCAATATTTTATAAAAATTCAACACCACATACAAAAAAAGCATATATTATTGTTTCGACAATTTTTATTTTATTTTTCTCTCCAATCTTAAACACAAAAAGAAAGTTAATGACGCCAAACTTTTTAATCCCAAGTAGCACTGTAATCACTGAAAGCAGGGCGGATTTTATTCAATGGAATCCTGGAAAATGTTCCCGCCTTGTCTTACTATGAACTATTGAAATCCATTTGGAGGAACGTGAATAATGAAACCATTTCAATTCGTAAAAGCAATTCTTATTATGACGGTCCGGAAAAAAGTCTCGTTTGGAGCGCAGGTGTCCTCGCCTGCATCAACATATAGGGCAGGCGAGACGCCTGCGCTCCAACATGTGACGATACGAAATGCACGATTGGACTTTTTGCTGGAATGTCTTATTATGAGTTTGCTTTGCATGTGCCTGTCTGCTTCGGCCGAAGAACGAACCATCAGCAAAGAAGAATTGAAAAACAAACTTCATGGCTTTTGGGTAGGACAGTTGATAGGCAACTACATGGGCTTCCCCTTTGAAAATGTCTATGTGGATGAAGCCGTCCCCCTACAAGTTGACCGTTATTTGACATACGAACACGCCAACGAGCGTTTGCGCATGAACTTGAACGATCACCGGGGTTTCACTCCCATTCTTGCAACCGCATTTAATGGCGCGTATTCGGATGATGACACCGATATCGAATTCGTTACATTGCATGGGGTGGAAAAATATGGACTCGATATTACCTATCCCGAAATCGCCGAAATGTGGAAAGCCCACATCAACCGCAAAATCTGGGTTGCCAACCGCACAGCCAGAAATTTGATGGACAAGGGTATGATCCCCCCCGAAACCGGCAAGAAAGAAAATAACAAAAACTGGTTTCAAATCGACCCCCAATTGGTCAACGAAATTTGGAGCGCCTTCTACCCCGGCATGACGAAACAAGCCGCCAAGCGGGCCGAATGGGGAGCCCTCATCACCAACGACGATTGGGGGACCCATCCCACAATCGCTTATGCGGTGATGTATAGCGCGGCTTTCTTTGAAGACGACCCAGAAACCTTGGTGAATATGGCACTGACAGCATTGCCGGAAGACAGCCCTTTTACTGAAGGCGTGCATGACGTGATTCGCTGGCACAAAGAAAATGAAAATTGGCGCGATACCCGCAAATTAATTCATGAAAAGTATTACCGCTATGAAAAAGACG